>CAZIDQ010000105.1:6918-9153 GCA_964538015.1 uncultured Marinosulfonomonas sp. | reverse complement strand
CGGTTCACAATCGGATAACGGCGATCCAGCCAGAAGGACCGCATGGTCAGGCGTGGCCCCGGTGCGGATTGGAAGCGTTTATATTCGCTGATGTACAGCAGGTGCTCGACCTTTTTCACCACAGCATGTTCAAACCCTTCGACCACCAGTTCGGCCACTGATTTTTCATCATCCACCAGCCCCGTCAGGATCGCATCCAGTATGTCATAGGGCGGCAGGCTGTCGTCATCGCGCTGATCATCGCGCAATTCGGCACTGGGCGGCTTGTCGATCACCCGCGGCGGGATCACTTCGCCCGCTGGTCCCGCCATCCAGTCGCGGTGGTTGGCGTTACGCCAGCGGCAGGTTTCAAATACGCGGGTTTTATACATGTCCTTCAGTGGGTTATATCCACCTGCCATATCGCCATAGATGGTGGCATAGCCCACGGCGACCTCGGATTTGTTCCCCGTGGTCAGCAACATTTCTCCGAATTTATTCGACAAAGCCATCAACAAAAGCCCGCGCAGGCGGGACTGGATATTTTCCTCGGTCAGGCCTTCTTCGGTGCCTTCAAACAGCGGGGCAAGCGTATTGGTAATGGCGGCGCGTCCCTCGGCAATCGGGACATAATCGTAACGACAGCCCAGATTTTCCGCGATTTCCTGCGCGTCATCCAACGAGGATTGCGAGGTGTATTCCGAGGGCAGCATCACGCAACGCACGTTTTGAGGCCCCAAGGCATCGGCGGCGATAACGGCAACAATGGCGCTATCAATCCCGCCGGACAGGCCCAGCAATACCTTTTTGAACCCTGTTTTGCGCATGTAGTCACGCAGGGCTTCAACCATCACGCGGTAATCCTGTTCCCACTCATCCGGTTGCGGGGCCAGATCACCTTTGACGGCGCGCCAGCCATCGGCCTCGCGGGTGAAATCAACGTGGGTTACGACCTCTTCAAACGGTGGCAGCAACACTGCCAGTTCTCCGCCGGGGTTCAGCACAAAGGACGCCCCGTCAAACACCTGATCATCCTGTCCGCCGACCATATTCAGATAGACCAGCGGCAGATCGTTTTCCGTCACCCGCGCCACCATGATGTTCATGCGCACGTCCAGCTTGTTGCGAAAATACGGCGAGCCATTGGGGATCAGCAGGATTTCGGCGCCGGTTTCGGTCAGGGTTTCGGCCACATCCTCGTGCCAGGCATCCTCGCAAATGGGGGAGCCGATGCGGATATTGCCGATGCTGTAGGGGCCAGCCGGTGCGGCACTGTCGAACAGACGTTTTTCGTCGAATACGGTTTCGTTGGGAAGGTGGTGTTTCAGCACGCGTCGGATGATCTTGCCGCCTTGCAGGATGTAATAGGCGTTATACAGCTTGTCACCGTCTGCATACGGCCCGCCAATCGCCAGCGCGGGGCCATCGGCGCAATCCTTGGCCAGTTGTTCGATGTGGCGCATCGCGTCGGCGGTAAAAGCGGGCTTCATCACCAGATCCTGCACCTGATAGCCGGTGATGAACATTTCCGGCAAAGCAACCAGATCGGCCCCCGCATCGCGGCCCTGTTCCCACGCGTCACGCGCTTTGGCAGCGTTGTCGGCCAAAGCCCCCACAGTCGGGTTCAATTGGGCAAGGGTCAGGCGGAATTTGTCAGACATGCGTGCGTTTCCTTTGTTCTTACCGGATTTATTAGCAGAGTTACGCCCGAGGGGAAGCCCAGAAGCGCAAAAGGCGTTGTCAGGGCGGCGGGGCTCTACTAGGTTCCTATGCAACAGATATAGGGGGCCAATGTGTTCAAGGTTAAAGCAGCAAAGACGCAAATGCAGGTCGCATTGATAGGGGTGGCCCTGTCGCTTGGCTTACCCGGTGCAGGATACAGCCAGAACACAACCGAAGTGATCACCAAACAATATGATGATGGCGGTATCTTTGAGGGTACCTTTCTGGATGGCAAGCGGCACGGCACCGGCACCTACCGCTTGCCCAATGGATACGAATATAGTGGCGAATGGGTTGAAGGCTATGCCAGCGGTCAGGGCACTGCCAAATTCCAGAACGGCGCGATTTACACCGGCTCTTTTGCAAAGGGCAAACCGGACGGATTTGGCAAAATAATCTTTGCCGACGGCAACACCTACGAGGGCGACTGGGTTGAGGCGGAAATTACCGGCAACGGCATCTGGATATACCCCAGCGGCGCCCAATACGAGGGTGGTTTTCGCAACGCGCTGCGCCACGGCGAAGGCACAATGA
>CAZIDQ010000105.1:0-6818 GCA_964538015.1 uncultured Marinosulfonomonas sp. | reverse complement strand
TATAAAGGCGACTTCTTGAATGACCAACGCCACGGGAAAGGCACATTTACAAGCGCCGACGGTCAAATTTACACTGGCGACTGGGCCAATGGCGTGATGGATGGCATGGGCGAGGAAACCTATCCCGATGGTTCGATCTACACTGGCCAGTTCAAAAACAACCTGCCCAACGGTCAGGGGAAAACCGTCTATGCCGATGGCAGCACCTATGAGGGCACATGGGTTGACGGTGTGTCCGAAGGCAAAGGTATTGCCCGCTATGCAAACGGTCTGGTTTACGAGGGCGAATTCCGCAACGCCAAATTCCACGGGCAAGGCAAACTGGTCACGCCGGACGGTTATCAATACGAGGGCAGTTGGGTCAACGGGCAACGCGAGGGCGAAGGAACTGAAAGTTCCAGTGATGGAACAACCTATTCTGGCGGGTTCAAGGGCGGCCTGCGGGACGGTCACGGGGAAATGGCACTGACCAGCGGATTTAAATATGTCGGCTCATGGAAAGCGGACAAATTCAATGGTGCCGGTGTGGCAATCTTTCAGAATGGCGATGTCTATGAAGGTATGTTTGTAGACAACAAACGCGATGGGCAGGGAACTGTTCGCCATGCAGATGGCCAAGAAACAACGGGTATCTGGCGTAATGATGTTCTGACAAAAGAAGCAATACCGGATGCGACTGACGCAGAGCAACCGGCAGAAGGCAGCTCGAATTAAAGGAGCTTTTATGGCGCGTTTCCTGGGTATTACGTTCGCGGTTTCGGTTGCGGTCTCGTCTCCTGTATTCGCCGATATCGAAGACCCCTGCGCGGATCTGTGGTTTTCGCGCAATGCAATGATGGATGCGGCTGGTTATTGTTTTTCGACGCCTCTGGGGCAGGCCATATTTGACAACAGCGACTGCACCACAAAACAGCCAAAACTGGCACCGCAAATCAAAACGCAGGTGGCAGTCATTCGCAAACTCGAAAACGTTGACCCTGACGAATTTTACTCGGCTTGCAATATCGACACCAGCCAACGCTGGCTTGATTTGCCCGACCTTGAGTTGCGCAAACAACTGGACTTTCAGCCAGCGGCCGATGGTAGCGTGGCAATGTGCATTGGCTATCAGGATCGGGAACAAACGCTATTTTCCGCGCCTTGGGAAACAGCCCGCAAAACCGGAACCATCCAGCAAGGCGACAATGTAATGATGGGACATCTGGACTGGAACGGCTGGAGCTATGGCGCCATCTGGCGCGATGACCGGCCTACCGCTGTCGGGTGGTATCATGCCCCGATTGCGGATGTGAACCAATGCGAAGGCTTCGCGGGCTAACCCCGCAAAAGAAAACGGGGCCCGCTTAAGGGCCCCGCATCTTTTACTTCTGCAGCTTGGTGATTTTTAGCATCTTCATAATTTGCTTTTCATACCAAGGCTCGGAAACGCCTTTTTTGACTTTGCGGATGAAATACCATTCAAACGCCAGCTTGGCCCAATGCACCCAACGCCCGCTGGACGTCCAGTTCTTGTTGCGTGGCGGGTTCTGCGGCATCGCAAGGAAGGCAAAACCACGGTTACCAAAGTCGGCCAGACAGAAGGCGTTCCATGTGGCCATTTCCTTGGGGTCTTTGCCTGCGATCACATCCGGGATATTGTGCGCAGTGGCCGTAACCATGCTTTCAATCATAAAGCCGGTTTTCGGAACACCTGTCGGCACCGGTGTGACCACTGGTGGCGCGATGGCGATACAAACGCCGATGGCAAAGATGTTCTGGTATTTTGGATTGCGTTGGAATTCGTCAACGATGACGAAACCACGCGGGTTAACCAGCCCTTCCAGCCCCATCAGTGCGGGAATACCGCGGAAGGCCGGAAGCATCATCGCATAACCAAACTCTTCTTCGTGCTTGGCTTTTTCGGAACCGTCTTCGTTCACCTCGGTGAAGAACACCTTGCCCTCTTCAAATTTGTCAACCTTCGAGTTGGTGACCCATTTGATATCACGATCCCGCATGGCGCTTTCCAGCATCCCTTTGGTATCGCCCACACCACCCAGACCAAGGTGCCCGACATAGGGTTCGGATGTGACAAATGTCATCGGAACCTTGTGGCGGATCTTGCGGCGGCGCAGATCGGTTTCAATGGTCAGCAAGTATTCATATGCCGGGCCAAAGCAGGAGGCGCCCTGAACGGCGCCAATAACGATCGGACCGGGGTTGGCACAGAAGGCATCCCAGTTGTTGCCGGAAATTTCGGCATGTTCGACATGACAAACCGAAGATGTAAAGGCATCAGGGCCAAAGCCCTCGATTTCATCAAAAGCCAGATCAGGGCCGGTGGCGATCACCAGATAATCATAAGTAACTTCGCGGCCACTATCCAAAACGATCTTGTTTTCATCGGGATGCAGCTTCTTTGCGCCATCGCAAATAAATTCGATTCCCCGTTTTGACATCACGGGTTCCAGCTCGACGATCAGCTCTTCTTTTTTGCGCCAACCAACACCAGCCCATGGGTTGGACGGTGTAAACTGAAAGTACGATTTATTGGAAATTACTGTTATTTTATCGCTTTTCGCAAGCGTTTCGCGCAATTCATACGCTTGGATGGCGCCGCCAAGACCGGCCCCCAATACGACGACATGTGTCATTCTTCTCTCCCCGATGACATATTTTTGGTTTTTAGTTCCGCACATCTATATAGAAAAACGTAATTACATTCAATATTCTTAATGTATTTCGCAATAATATGTCGTTAAATTAATTCCGCGCCTCGGGTCTTTTCTTTTTAAATCCCGCCTCCTATAGTCGCGTCGTGATGATGACAACTGGACATATCCTTGTTGATACCGCAGCCCGCACCCTTGGCCTGCTCCTGTCGTCGATCCTACTTCTTAGCCGCCTCTGAGCGTGCCGATATGGCGCGACCGCTCAGGGGAGACAATCGCGCCAAATCATCCTTAGGCTAAGACACAGAACACGAAAGATTCCAAAATGACCGATACATCAACGCAAGACAGCGTAATCATCTTTGACACCACCTTGCGCGACGGCGAGCAATCCCCCGGCGCCACCATGACCCATGACGAAAAGCTGGAAATCGCGACCCTGCTGGATGAAATGGGCGTGGATGTGATCGAGGCGGGTTTCCCGATTGCCTCCGAGGGCGATTTCGAGGCCGTCAGCCAGATTTCCAAAAACAGCAAGAATTCGGTGATCTGCGGGCTGGCCCGTGCCAAAGTCGGCGATATTGATCGTTGCTGGGAGGCCGTGAAATTCGCTGCCCAACCCCGTATTCACACCTTTATCGGCACATCCCCCCAGCACCGCGCCATTCCCAATCTGGACATGGACGAAATGGCCGATGTGATCCACGCCACCGTGACCCACGCTCGCAACCTGTGCGACAACATCCAATGGTCACCAATGGATGCCACCCGCACCGAGGACGATTACCTGTGTCGCGTGGTAGAGATTGCCATCAAGGCTGGCGCGACCACCATCAACATCCCCGATACGGTCGGCTATACCGCCCCCGCCGAAAGCGCCAAGATCATCCGCATGTTGTTGGAGCGGGTGCCCGGTGCCGATGAAATCATCTTTGCCACCCATTGCCACAATGATCTGGGCATGGCCACGGCCAACGCGCTGGCCGCTGTGGACGCGGGCGCGCGGCAGATCGAATGCACCATCAACGGGCTGGGCGAACGCGCTGGCAATACCGCACTGGAAGAAGTGGTGATGGCGATGCGCGTGCGCAATGACATCATGCCGTATCAGACCGGCATCGACACCACCAAAATCATGAACCTGTCGCGCATGGTCGCCACCGTGTCCGGTTTTCCGGTGCAATACAACAAGGCCATCGTCGGCAAGAACGCCTTTGCCCACGAAAGCGGCATCCATCAGGACGGGATGCTGAAATCGGCGGATACGTTTGAAATCATGCGACCCGAGGACGTGGGCCTGTCGGAAACCAATCTGGTGATGGGCAAACATTCCGGTCGCGCTGCGCTGCGCTCGAAATTGGCGGATCTGGGTTATGATCTGGCCGACAACCAGTTGAAGGATGTGTTCGTGCGCTTCAAAGCGCTGGCCGATCGCAAGAAGGAAATCTTTGAAGACGATTTGATCGCCCTGATGCGCGACACCACATCGGATGCCGAACACGATACAATCCGGTTGAACCACCTGCGTGTGGTCTGCGGCACCTCGGGGCCGCAGACAGCGGAAATGACGCTGGAAATCGACGGTAAGGATTGCACCACGACAGCCACCGGTGATGGCCCTGTTGACGCGGCTTTCAACGCTGTAAAAGAGCTGTTCCCACACGAGGCCCGTCTGCAACTGTATCAGGTCCACGCCGTGACCGAAGGCACCGATGCGCAGGCCACGGTCAGCGTGCGAATGGAGGAAGACGGCAAGATCGTCATGGGCCAATCGGCGGATACCGATACGGTTGTGGCCAGTGCAAGGGCCTATATCAACGCCCTGAACAAACTGCTGATCCGGCGTAAAAAAACCAAACCACAGGACGCATAGGGTCTTGCGCTGAAAATAATTTCATGGCTTTGGCGGGGAAATCAGGATTGCAGAATTCCAACCTTTTCGTAGGGTTTCTTCCCCGCCAAAGCCTACTTCTTTCAGATTTCCGACTTTTCGCCCCAATTACGTGACGAAAAGAGCCGTGCATCCATTCGCCAACAAGGCAAAAAGACGCTGACAAACGTCCGCGCCCTCTTTACCCCCCCTGCGCGCCCCGCCTATAAGAAATCCCGCCCGTGATGACAGAATCGCAGGGCTGTAGATGTATCAAACAGGAAGCATTTCGCATGATTGGTCTTTCAGGACTGTTTTCGTCCGACATGGCAATTGATTTGGGCACAGCGAACACGCTGGTCTATGTCAAAGGCAAGGGCATCATTTTGAACGAACCTTCGGTGGTTGCCTATCACGTCAAGGACGGCGTGAAAAAGGTGCTGGCTGTGGGCGAAGACGCCAAGCTGATGCTGGGCCGCACACCGGGCAGCATCGAGGCGATCCGCCCGATGCGCGAAGGGGTGATTGCCGATTTCGATACAGCCGAGGAAATGATCAAACATTTCATCCGCAAGGTTCACAAACGCACCACATTTTCCAAACCCAAAATCATCGTCTGCGTGCCCCACGGCGCGACACCGGTTGAAAAACGCGCCATTCGCCAATCGGTTCTATCCGCGGGCGCCCGTCGCGCCGGTCTGATTGCCGAACCGATTGCCGCCGCGATTGGTGCAGGTATGCCGATCACCGATCCCACCGGCAACATGGTTGTCGATATTGGCGGCGGCACCACCGAGGTGGCCGTGCTGTCTCTGGGCGACATCGTTTATGCCCGTTCGGTGCGGGTCGGTGGTGACAGGATGGACGAAGCCATCATCAGTTACCTGCGTCGCCAGCATAACCTGCTGATCGGCGAAACTACGGCCGAACGGATCAAAACATCGATCGGTACGGCGCGGATGCCCGACGACGGGCGCGGAGCGTCCATGCAAATCCGCGGGCGTGACCTGTTGAACGGGGTTCCGAAAGAAACCGAAGTCAATCAGGCCCAGATCGCCGAAGCATTGGCCGAACCCGTGCAGCAAATTTGCGAAGCGGTGATGACTGCACTCGAAGCCACCCCGCCCGATCTGGCAGCCGACATTGTTGACCGTGGCGTTATGCTAACTGGTGGTGGCGCATTGTTGGGCGAACTTGATCTGGCGCTGCGCGAACAGACGGGTCTGGCGATTTCGATTGCCGATGAATCGCTGAATTGTGTAGCCTTGGGCACCGGCAAAGCGCTTGAATATGAAAAACAGCTGCGCCATGTAATTGACTACGACAGCTAGGCCATTTCCGGCCACGGGAGCCC
This sequence comes from uncultured Marinosulfonomonas sp., assembly GCA_964538015.1. Classification (GTDB taxonomy): domain Bacteria; phylum Pseudomonadota; class Alphaproteobacteria; order Rhodobacterales; family Rhodobacteraceae; genus Profundibacter. Next base: position 943 of record CAZIDQ010000105.1, on the reverse strand, counting down.
CCCTTGGCAAGAGACCGTAACACCCATACGCATTATACCCGCCCGATCAGGCGTATTCTGGTCGGGCTTTTGGTGTTTTTACTGTTGGCATTGTTCCTGCTGTGGCGGATCGACAGCCCGCGCGTGGAGCGGTTCCGCGCGGCATTGGTTGACAAGTTTGTGCCCAGTTTCGAATGGGCGCTGGTGCCGGTGACGGCCGGGGCGGGAATGGTCGACGACTTTCGCTCATACCAGAAAATCTATGAGCAAAATCAGGAATTGCGCCGTGAATTGCAGCGCCTGAAGTCGTGGAAAGAGGCAGCCGTGCAGCTGGAACAGCAAAACGCCAAGCTGCTGGCACTGAATTCGGTGCGCCTTGATCCCAAGCTGACGTCGGTTTCCGGCGTGGTTCTGGCCGATAGCGGCTCGCCTTTTCGTCAATCGGTGCTGTTGAATGTCGGTTCGCGCGACGGGATCAAGGATGGCTGGGCCACGATGGACGGGCTGGGGCTGGTTGGGCGAATTTCGGGTGTGGGGAAAAACACCGCGCGGGTAATCCTGCTGACGGATTCCAACAGCCGCATTCCGGTGACGATCCAGCCTTCGGGCCAGCGCGCCCTGCTGGTGGGCGATAATTCTGCCCGCCCGCCGATCGAATTCCTTGAAAAACCCGAACTGGTCCGCCCGGGTGACCGGGTCGTGACATCGGGCGATGGGGGCGTATTTCCCTCCGGCCTGCTGGTTGGACAGGTTGCCAAAGACAGCGACCGCCGCTTGCGGGTGCAACTGGCCGCCGATTATGAACGGCTGAGTTTTCTGCGCGTATTACGCAGCCGCAAGGTGGAAATCATTTCCGACCCCGGTGCGCTTTTGGTAGGCGAACGGCCCGCACCTGTCGTGGATGTACCCGTCGAGGAGGGCAACGATGGTTGATCCCGCCCTTAGCAAAAAGTGGTTCTACTGG
>CAZIDQ010000104.1:6007-9154 GCA_964538015.1 uncultured Marinosulfonomonas sp. | reverse complement strand
GATGTCACCGGTGACGCGGCAAATATCAATGGTGTCGTTCATCCGGTTGATACAGCGCAGAAACGTGGATTTGCCACAGCCCGAAGGGCCGATAAAGGCGGTCACGGTTTTGTCTTCGATTTCAACCGAAACATCCTTGATCGCGTGGTTGTCGGCATACCAGACCTGCACGTCGCGGGCGGATACTTTGATGTCATTCATTGGTGAAACTCCTACCAACGGCGTTCAAAACGGCGGCGCAACAGAACTGCGGCCACATTCATAATCACAAGGAACAGCAGCAGGGTGATGATCGCCCCGCTGGCCCGTTCAACAAAGCCCGGATCGGCCCGCTGGGTCCAGTTATAGACCTGCACCGGCAGGGCTGATGCGGGGTCAAACAACCCTTCAAGCGGCGCTGCCGGAAATTCCTTAACAAAGGCCACCATGCCGATCAGCAACAGCGGCGCGGTTTCGCCCAATGCGCGCGCCATGCCGATGATGGTGCCGGTCAGGATGCCGGGCGCGGCCAGCGGCAACACGTGGTGGAACACGGTCTGCATTTTGCTGGCGCCGATGCCCAAAGCGGCCTCGCGGATGCTGGGCGGCACGGCCTTTAGCGCGGCGCGGGTGGAAATGACGATGGTCGGCAGGGTCATCAGGGTTAACACCAACCCGCCAACGATGGGGGCCGATTGCGGCAGGCCCGCGAAATTGATGAAAATCGTCAGACCAAGGATGCCGAACACGATGGACGGCACAGCGGCAAGGTTCGAGATGTTGACCTCGATAATATCGGTCCAGCGGTTTTTTGGTGCGAATTCTTCCAGATAGATCGAGGCCCCCACACCGATGGGCAGCGCCAGCACCAGCACCACCAACATCATATAAAGCGAGCCAAGGATCGCCACACCCAACCCCGCCGATTCCGGTCGCTGGCCCGAGGCATCGGGCGAGGTGAAGAACGCCCAGTTGAACCGTTTAACGATGGCGCCATCCGCCACCAGCGCATCCACCAGATCCAGTTGTTCCGGACTGATCTTGCCATCCCGCACAGCGCTTTCATGGGTGACGCGGCCCTTCATATAGCCGTCAATCCGGCCACTGGCCAGAAATTCAAACCGCTGTTTTGTGCCGATCACATCGGGGTTGGCCAGCACGAAATCGCGCAGCTTTGCGGGTGCGGCCTTGGACACCAGCGCGCCAATCTGTTTCTTTTTCAGCGGGGTTTCGATGCCCATTTGCGTCATCTTGGCCATCAATGCCTTGGTGATCAGCGGCGCATAGCCAAAGGTCGAAACCTTCTTCATCACCGCCATATCGCGGGTGCCGGATTTGTCCAGCTTGGCCTCGGGCAAGGCAACATCAAAGGTGATATAGGTCTGCTGGAACGCCCCCGAACCACTGGAAAAGATCGAAGCCAGCAGCATCGCCAGCGCGGCCATCGCCAGCCCGACGGCAAACAGGCCATAGGCGCGAAACCGGCGTTCAGCCGCGTTGCGTTTTTTGGTGCGGGCGCTGGTGGTGTACAGCGATGTTTTGGGGCGGCTCATTCGTATTGCTCCCGATATTTGCGCACAATGACCAGCGCGATCACATTCAGGCCAAGGGTGATCACAAACAGCGTCAGCCCCAGTGCAAAGGCGACCAGCGTTTCGGGCGCGGCAAAGTCGGTATCGCCCGTCAGCTGGCTAACGATTTTCACGGTGACGGTTGTCATCGCCTCGAACGGATTTAGGTCCATCTTGGCCGCGGCCCCTGCCCCCATCACCACGATCATGGTTTCGCCAATCGCGCGGGATGCCGCCAGCAGGATCGCCCCGACAACACCGGGCAATGCGGCGGGCAGAACCACCTTGCGGATGGTTTCCGAATGGGTGGACCCCAGCGCCAATGATCCGTCCCGCATCGCCTGCGGCACCGCGTTGATGATGTCATCCGACAGCGAGGACACGAACGGGATCAACATCACCCCCATCACCAGTCCGGCGGTCATTACGGACGAAGCGCTTTCGCCCAGCCCCATCGGTTGCGCGAAATAGTCCCGCAGCAGCGGGCCGACGGTCAGCAGGGCAAACAGCCCGTAAACGATGGTCGGGATACCGGCCAGAACCTCGATCAGGGGTTTGATAAAGGTGCGCGCCTTGGGGCTGGCGTATTCGGACATATAGATGGCGGCGAACAGGCCGATTGGCACGGCGACCAACAGGGCGATGAAACTGATATAAAGCGTGCCCCACAGCAGCGGCAGGATACCCAGATCGCTGCCACCGCGAAAATTCGGCGCCCATTTGGTGCTGAAAAAGAAATCGAACGCGGGGTATTGGGCAAAGAAATGGCGGGTTTCAAACAGCATCGAAAGGACAATGCCAAGGGTGGTCAGAATGGCAATCAGCGCCGACCCGATCAGCAGGACCAGAACGGCACGTTCCACCGTGTTGCGGGCGCGAAAATCGGAGGTGATCATCCGCAGGCCAAACAACAACCCCAGCACCGCCAGAACCACCACCGCCACGCTGCGCCACATATCCCCCGCCTGCCCCAGCGCACGCATTTCCTGCGCGGCGATCAGAACTTCCGGCTTCACCTCGGCCCCCAGCGCCACACCGGCAGCCCCCAGTTGCGCACGAATGTCGCCGCTGATGCTGTTGGCCACGTCTGGCGCAATCACGCCCTTGGCAACAGCCGTATCCAGCCCGTCCGCCAACCGGCGCACGTCGCTTATCATCAACGAATAGGCCCCGTCATCCAGCGCCCCTTGCGGCAGGGCCTTGGCAATCTGCGCGTTAATCCACGCCGGTTGCACCACAAGCCAAAGCGCCAGCAGGGCCAGCGCGGGAACAAGGGTGAACAGGGCGACATTCCAGCCGTAATAATGCGGCAGGGAATGCAGGGCGCGGATACTGCCGCCTGCCGATTTCATCGCCCTGCCCCGCCCCAGAACATAGCCGATGGCGGCAAGGGCAAACAGGATGATCAGGATTGAAAATGCGCTCATTTATGGCATCCGTTGTTTGGTCACAGGGCACGGCGGGCCACCGGTAGCAGCCCGCCACGTATGGGTTACTTCATGGTGACTTCGTCAGCGACAATCGCTTGCGTTTCGGCCAGTTCGGGATCAGACACCAGACCGTATTCGGCAAGTGGCCCGTCCTCGCCCGCGATTTC
>CAZIDQ010000104.1:0-5907 GCA_964538015.1 uncultured Marinosulfonomonas sp. | reverse complement strand
GTGCCTTCGCCCACGCCCTCGCAGAACTTTTTCAAACCGGCCGAGGAGCCACCTGACTCAACAACCGGCGTGGGGTAATCGAAACTTTCGCCAAAGGCTTCGGCGACGATGGCGGCATAGGGCAAAACCGTGCTGGACCCGGCAACCTGCACCTGATCCCGCGCGCTGGCGGATGTGGCGGCAAGGGTGGCAAAAGCAAGGGTAGTCAGGCGAATGGCAAAGGACATTATTCAAACTCCATGTCAGAATTTCGCAAACGGGCCGTCAGTGGCCACGATTCGAATCTACGGCCAAGTCGCAATGCTTATGTGAAACTTCTGTAACAGTTGTATGACAATACCTTGCGTCCCTTAGGACGCGGGCAAAATCACTGTAAATGTGCTGCCTTTGCCTTTGGTGCTGGCAATTTTCAGCCGCCCACGGTGCCGGCTGACGATGTGTTTCACAATCGCCAGCCCCAGACCGGTACCACCCATTTCACGCGACCGGTGACTATCTATGCGGTAAAACCGCTCTGTCAGGCGCGGAATGTGGATCTGCGCGATGCCTTCGCCATTGTCGGCCACTTCGATATGAACCGCAGGGCCACGCAGACCGGGCTCATGGGGGGAATATTGGATCGAAACGCTGACATTCCCTTTCGGTCCACCGTATTTGATTGAATTTTCAATCAGGTTGATAAACACCTGCTGCAGTTGGTCGGCATCCCCCTGAACGCTGGATTTTTCCTGATCATTTCCATGTAAACAAAGTGTAACATTGCGGCCCGCCGCAAGAGGCTTCAATGTCTGGATACAGGTCTTTAAAACCTGCGCAACATCGATGGTTTTACTGGGCCGGACACGCTCTTCCGATTCTACCCGAGATAGAGTGAGAAGATCGCGCACCAGACGTGTCATACGCGATGCCTCGCGCTCCATGATTTCCAGAAACCGGTCGCGGGCAACAGAATCATCCTTGGCCGGACCGCGCAGCGTTTCAATAAACCCCAACAAGGCGGTTAACGGGCTGCGCAGTTCATGACTGACATTGGCAACAAAATCACTGCGCATCTGACCGGCTTCGTGCAAGGGCGATACATCTTCGAAACTGACCAGCACCTTTGATTCACCCGCCTGCGCACAGGTCACATCATATAGGGCAACCTGATCACCGACATTGCTTTGGTAATGCGATTTGCTGCTTTTACGGCTACTTAGCGCGGTTTCAATCGCTTCAAGCAAAGCCGGCTGGCGCAAAACCGACGAAAAATGCCGCCCCTGCAGACCGCTTCCAAGCAATTCAATCGCGGGGTCGTTGGCGTATTCGATATATTCATTGGCCCCAATCAAAACCAACGGAATCGGAACTGCACAAAGAAGGGTCTGAACCATGGCTGGCCTCATCATATTATTGCCAAAATAATATGCTATAATTTCCATATTGGATACAAGCCTCGGCGAAACGCGGCTCAAATTAATTAATTTTGTAAAATAAACAACTAAAACGGTATTAGAGGCTGGTATTTAGTGAACTCTTTTGTACATTGTTTACCAATGGGCACCAATGCGTCTTGCACGTAAATAATAAGGCCCGAAACGAATGGGGACAAAACGGTAATGACCAGGATCAACGAGAAACTGTTGATACTTGTTGTGGGTGATATCGACCAATGGGTTTCCTCTGGTCGTGACCTGCCACAGATCGCGCAAACCCGGTTTTGTGCGTTTTCCGATCTGACGGCTGATTTGTTACAGCAGCTTCAACCCGACATCATTCTTTGCCCGCTATTGTCCGAGCATTTTGATGTGCTGGATCTGGTGTTCGTGCTGGATTACTTCAAATTTCCCGGCCGGGTCAGGGCGCTGGCCCCTCGCCTGCCCAATCCGGAAATTATCCTGACTGAAATCCGGCTAGAGTTTCCGTCGCTTGATTTTGACCTGATCGAAGTTCGGCCCGGACCAAAGTTACATTCGGTTTAACTGCCCTCGGCGGCCTTGATCGCGATTTCGAATTCCTCTTTCAACAGGGCGATATCCTCGATCCCGACCGAAATGCGAAAGAACCCTTCGGAAATTCCCAAATCCGCACGGGCCTCTTTTCCCAGCGCCCTGTGCGAAGACGACGCGGGATGCGACAGCGTTGTGCCGATGTCGCCCAATGTCGGGGCAAAGGCGATATTGGGCGCGGCGCGGGTCAGGGCGTTGGCGGCATCACGTCCGCCGTGTAACTCAAAGCTAACCATATGGCCGCCTCGCCCGTTCAGCAAAGTGCCGGCGCGGTTGTGGTCGGGGTGGTCTGCGTGGGTCGGATAAAGCACCCGTTTAACGCCTGAAAGGGTTGCCAGATGATCGGCCAGTGCTGCGGCGTTTTGTTCGGCACGATCATAGCGCAATTCAAACGAATACAGCCCGCGTTCAGCCAGCCAGCAATCAAACGGACTGGGCGTCATGCCCCATGTCACCACGGCCTGACGGATAGATTCACGCAAGCGTTCATCGCGGGTGGCAACATAGCCCAGCGTCACATCCGAATGACCCGCCAGAATTTTGGTCACAGAATGCACCACGATATCAGCGCCATAGTCAAACGGCCGGACGCCACGCGGGGTGGTGAAGGTGTTGTCCACCATCAGCAGGATACCGCGTTCCTTGGCAACACGGGCGATCCCCTCCAGATCGGCCACGCGCAAGGTGGGATTGGACACCACTTCAATCAGGATCAGGCGGGTTTCGGGGCGGATTGCGGCAGAAAGCGCCTTTATATCCGTGGGGTCTGCAAAATCCGCCGTAATCCCCAAACGCGGTAAATCATGCGTCAGCAGGCGCAGGCTGCGGCCATACAGCTGATCTGCCGCCACCACATGATCGCCTGCCTTCAGCGCGCCAATCAGGCCTGCCGAAATCGCTGCCATGCCGGAACCGGTGATGATGCCGCCCGTTGCCCCCTCCAACCCGTCGATTTTCTGCGCCAGCACGGTGGCGTTGGGGTGGCCTTCGCGGGCGTAGGTATAGCCCTGCCCGCCCTCGTATTGCGCGTCCAACTGGTCAGGGCTTTCGGATGCATAGACGACCGAGGGCTGCAACGGCGTGCCAACAGCACGCGAAACGGTATCGGGCCACGGGGTGCGGCGCACGATGCTGCGGGGGGTGTCGGGCATGTTGATGTCCTAGCTGGAAAAACTGTCGAGGATCGGACAATCGGGGCGATTGTCGCCATGACATTCATGCGCCACACGGGCCAGTTCGTCACGCAGTTTTTGCAGCTCAGACAGTTTTTCGTCGATTTCGGCCAGCCGTTTCAGGGCGATTTTCTTGACGTCTTTGCTGGAACGCGTCTTGTCCTCGTACAGCCCCAGCAACTCGCGACAATCCTTGACGGAAAAATCAAAGGCACGGGCGCGGCGGATAAAAGTCAGTTTGCTGACCTCGCCATCGCCATAGATCCGGTATCCGGCATCCGAGCGGCCCAGTGGCTCGACCAGCCCGATATCGGCGTAATAGCGCACTGTTTTAACTGGCAATCCGGATTGTGTTGCGGCTTGACCTACGTTCATCGGGTGTCTCCTGTAACCTTCCAATTACAGGAAGGTTACAGGGAATGGTTTGGCAAATCAATCTGCCGGATGATCACTTTTCGGGGATCAATCCGCGCGGACTGAACCGCAGCACCAGCAGCAATATCAGCCCCATCGTCAGCAGGCGCATATGTGCGGCGCTGTCGATCAGATGCGCCTTTAGCGGGCTATCGTCGGCCATGCCCGATGTAATGAAATACATCAGGTCCGGTCCCCATTGTTCGACCCGGATCCAGAAGAAATAGATCAGGAACCCGCCCAGAATGGCGCCCAGATTACTGCCGGACCCGCCGACAATCACCATCACCCAGATCAGGAAGGTAAAGCGCAGCGGCTGGTAGGTGCCCGGCGTCAATTGCCCGTCCAGCGTGGTCATCATCGCACCGGCAAGGCCGCAAATGGCCGACCCCAGAACGAAAATCTGCAAATGGCGTTTGGTGACGTTTTTGCCCATCGCCATCGCCGCAACTTCGTTATCGCGGATGGCGCGCATCATACGTCCCCACGGGCTTTTTAGCGCACGTTGGGCCAGAATGAACAGGATCACCAAAACGATTGTGAACAGCAACGAATAGCTGAGTTTGACATAAAGCGACGAACTGGTCACAGGATCCAGACCCCAACTGGTGACCTTTTCAACGAACCCCGGATCATTCTGCAAATCGATTTCGCGCGGGGTGATGAAGGGGCGCGGGATGCCGGTGACGTTTTTCACGCCACGGGCCAGCCAATCTTCGTTTTTCATCACCGCGATGATGATTTCCGCAATTCCCAGCGTGGCAATCGCCAGATAGTCGCTGCGCAAACCCAATGCGGTTTTGCCGATCACCCAGGCCACGCCGGCGGCCAAAACTCCGCCCAATGGCCAGGCCATAATAACCGGCAGACCCAGCCCGCCGATATATCCGGTCGAAGCCGAATTCACAGCCTCGATTGCATCTACCGCCGGATCGAACAGCGCACGGAACAGAAAGAAGCCGCCAACAAGGATCGCCACCACCAACAGGTTGCGGTTTCGACCGGCGGCCATTTTCTTCATCACCATCACGGCAGCGACAATCACCCCTGCCCCGACAACCAATGAAAACAGCGCGCGCGGGCCACCGGCCCAAAATGCCTCGGGGACAGGTGGCATCGAGAACAGCACAGCGGCCAGACCACCCACCGCGACAAAGCCCATGATCCCGACGTTGAACAACCCGGCAAACCCCCATTGCAGGTTCACCCCCAGCGCCATGATTGCGCTGATCAAACCCATGTTCAGTATTTGCAGCGCAAGGTTCCAGCTTTCGGACATTCCCGTCCAGATGATCAACACGGCCACAAGGGCAAACAGGCCGGTATTTTTGACTGTATCGCTCATACGGATTTTCCTTTGAACAGGCCGGTCGGACGGAACAACAGCACAATGATCAGGATCACAAAGCTGACCGCGAATTTATAATCGGTGGACAAAAGCTGAACCAGTCCCGAGGGTTCCAGGTTTTCCGGCATCAGGTAAACCAGCACTTTTTTCCACGCATAGGTGATGGTCATTTCCGAAAAGGCGATGACAAAACCACCGGCAATCGCGCCGATCGGATTGCCAAGGCCACCCACAATCGCACTGGCGAAAATCGGCAGCAGCAGTTGGAAATAGGTGAACGGTTTAAAGGACTTATCCAGCCCATACAGCACACCGGCGATGGTGATAATCGCCGCCACAATCATCCACGTATAGACCACCACGCGTTCGGGGTTGATGCCCGACAGCAGCGCCAGATCCTCGTTATCGGAAAAAGCGCGCATGGATTTACCGGTGCGGGTGCGGTTCAGGAACCAAAACAGCACGATCACCACCAGAACGGCCGTGACAACGGTAATACCTTGGGTGGTTTTCAGCGCCAGACCTTCTTTCAGGCCCGTCATATGTTTGAATTCCCGCGCCGTCATGATGAAGCGTTCGCCATCGGCAAAGCGTTGATCACCCGGCCCGATGATAAAGCGCACCAGACCATTCAGGATGAACATCACCCCCAGCGACACCATCACGAAAATCACCGGTGCGGCCTTTTGTTTTCGATAGAACCGGTACACCATCCTATCGGTGACCAGCACCAGTATCATCGTGCCCAATATGCCGAACGGCAGCGCCAGCAGGGCGGTTGGCAGCGGTCCAAGGTTGATCCCCATGCTCTGGAACCACCATGTAAACAGGATGGTCACCATGGTGCCAAAGGCCATCGTATCGCCGTGGGCAAAGTTGGAAAAACGCAAGATACCGTAAATCAGCGTCACCCCCAACGCCCCCAGCGCCAGTTGGCTACCGTAAGCAATCGCGGGGATCAGCACATAGTTGGAAATGGCCACAA
>CAZIDQ010000103.1:6429-9188 GCA_964538015.1 uncultured Marinosulfonomonas sp. | reverse complement strand
CATTCCGGACATCCCGTTCATGCCCGACATGCCATTCATTCCGGACATGCCATCCATACCCGACATCCCTGTTTGCGTGTCAGCAACAGCTGCACTCGCAATAAGAGACCCCGAACACAAGATGGCTGCCAAAGTTGATTTTACCGTTTTTGTCATACTTTAAGCTCCTCTTTAGATAGTTGGCGCCCATGCCGCAGCAGGATTACTGCCAGCGCACGCCGCTTCTCCGGGGTGTCCCGGAAACTGGTGAAAGGATGGAAAATCGCGGGCTCATTCCTGATTGTACCAGCCGCGAATGTCGTAAGGGCCGGGCATCCCGGGGTGGATGAACGGGTTGAACCACGCCCCCTGATCCTCGAGAAACCGCAGGCTTGCTGGGTAAGGTGCAACCACCCCGTTCAGCGCCTGACCGTACCATGCGCCATCCTTTTTGAATTCTGTAATGACAGGCGCGCCTTCGGGACGTTGCGATGGTTCAACCCCCGCAATATGCTGGGCAACCGCGGGAGCCGCCGCTGCCAACTGTCCGGCGATAACCAATGTAATAAATAGAGTCCGGTGCTGCATTTTACCCCCATCCTGTCAATACGTGGGGCAAGCTGCGCACATTCGACCAGTTTAACGTCGTCCGACGCGGTCGCCCCCATTTCGACTCTTTGATTAGCACATTGTTAGGGTTAGGTATTAAAAAAATTAATGATAATAAGGTGTTAGGCGTGTTTTGGGGCGTTGCGGACCTGACATTATGTCCGGTCATCCTCTGCCACCGACAGCGTTTGGCGGGAATTCAGGGGGTACGATGGGTGACAAAATGTCAGGGTGATGGCAGAATTGGCAGGTGTGGCAGGTTGTCGCACCCCATTTGGCCAAAACCCGACGGTTGACGATTGCTGCGGGAAGGATTTGATAGGGATTACGAATTTCACTTGTTTCAAAAGGAACACCGCATGCCCGTCACCACTAAAGAAATCAAAGGCCTGTTGGCCGGTATCAACCACCCGCGCACGGGACAGGATCTGGTCACGGCCGACGTGGTGCGGGCGCTAAAGGTGGAGGCGGGCCATGTGCAACTGGTGCTGGATGTTCTGGCGCAGGATGCGCAGGCGATGTTGCCGGTGCGCGATGAGGTAGAGGCGGTGATTGCGGCACTGGACGCAGTGGAAACCGCGTCCGTGTTGCTGACCGCCGAACGCAAAGGTGACGTGCCGCCAGACCTGTCTGCGGGTCGCGCCCCGCCACCACCGGAACAGGTGGACGGAGTGAAACACATCATCGCGATTGCCTCGGGCAAGGGCGGGGTCGGGAAATCGACGGTTTCGGCCAATCTGGCGCTGGCGCTGGCCGATCTGGGGCTGAAGGTGGGGATACTGGACGCCGATATATACGGACCCTCACAGCCCAAACTGATGGGCAGCAATGGGCGACCCGTGGCGATGAACGAACGGCTGATCCCGATTGCAGCGCACGGGGTCAAGGTGATGTCGGTGGGGTTCTTGATGGAGGAAAACCGCGCGCTGGTGTGGCGTGGGCCGATTCTGGCGGGGGCTTTGCAACAGATGCTTCACGATGTGGCCTGGGCGCCGCTGGATGTGCTGATAGTCGATCTACCGCCGGGCACGGGCGATGTGCAGATCACGCTGACACAGAAAACCCCGATCACCGGTGCGGTGATCGTCACCACCCCGCAGGACGTCGCCCTGATCGACGCCCGTCGCGCGATAGACATGTTTCATCAAACCGAAACACCGGTACTGGGTCTGGTGGAAAACATGTCGACCCATATCTGCACATCCTGCGGCAATGAGGACGACGTGTTCGGCCACGGCGGCGGCGAGGCCGAGGCCAAGGCCCAAGGCATCCCGTTTCTGGGGGCGCTGCCCTTAACGCGGGTGTTGCGCGAAACCTCCGACAGCGGCACGCCAATTGTGCGGGCGATGCCGGATGGCCCCGAGGCGCAGCGCTTTGTCGAAATTGCGCAGAAGTTGAAGGATCAACTGGCGGTGCTGTAAGTCCCTGTTATTGCGGGTGATTGGCGGGCCAATTTGTCCCGTTGACCATTGCGTGCTGCCCTGAAAAACAGGGCGGGCAAAGGGCGCGCGGCCCAGCAATAGCAAGGCTTGAAATATGTTCGTACCACCCAAACCCGTTTCCGATTATCCGTGGTATATCCGGCTGTTTTTCTGGAAGCAGAAAAAGACATACGGCAAGGTGCTGGAGCCGGGCATGCTTTGGGCGCGCTCACCCTCTGTGTTTATCGGGGTGGCGCTGCTGTATGGCGCGCTGAACCGGCGCAAGGGGCGGATTGACCCGGCGTTGCGATCCTTGGTGACGGTGCGGGTGTCGCAGATCAATCATTGTGAATTTTGCGTCGATATCAACGCCACAACCCTGATGAAACGCGGGGTTTGCGAGGATAAGGTCGCGGCGCTGGCAGGTTGGAAGAACAGTGATCTGTTTGAGGAATGTGAACGTCTGGCGCTGGAGCTGACCGAGGCGATAACCTATACGGATCAAGATGTTACAGCAGATTTGATGGCGCAGCTAAAGGCGTATTTTAACGATGATGCCTTGGCCGAGTTATGTGGCCTGATCGCATTCCAGAACATGTCGAGCAAATACAACGCCGCACTGGATATTCCGGCGCAGGGGTTTTGCCAGATGCCGTTGGCGGTGATCAACAAGGAAACCGCTTAGCACCGTTTTCGCCATTTTACCCAATCCTGCGGCGTATCCAGATCGGTGGTCGCGTGGGTGTCGGG
>CAZIDQ010000103.1:0-6329 GCA_964538015.1 uncultured Marinosulfonomonas sp. | reverse complement strand
CAGGGGGCGGCCGTGGACATCTTCCAACAGCTTGTCGCGGCCCTTCATGCGGGTCGAGGTGCCGGCGGCGAGGATCAGGATCGGGATGGTCATACCGGTATGGTGACAGGTTGGGCATTTCTGGGCAACGAAAAACAATTGAAGGAAAGCTGCACAAAAATACACCCATTAAACCGGTTTAGTGGAAATGTTAGCCAAGTATAAATGCGCATTATATCAATAAGGTAGATAGTAATTACGACTAAAAGGACGGTGAGTTTCTCAACCGTGTTCTTCGTTATTTTCGGCCAGTCGGCTGGACAGCAATTCGCCGGTATCACGCAGGATGGAATAGGCCACCATCGACACCGCCGTATTGATCTGTTTCAGCGCCCGCAGGGTTTCCTGATGGATATTGCTGGTTTCGATGCTTTCGGTGGTGCCTTTGCGCAGACGTTCCAGATGGCGGCGCTGCAGTTCGGCCTCGACATCGCGCACGGTTTCCTTTTCCTCGACCAGTTGACGGGCGGCGTCCACCCCGTTGGTCATCAGCACATTCAGCGACAGCTGCACGTTCGACAGCACCCGATCATGGAAATCGCACAGTTCACGCCAGCCCTGAGGCGAGAAATGCAGCCCCTTGTCATGTACCTTATGCGCCATCCCCAACAGGTTTTTGGAAATCACATCGCCAGCCGCCTCTAGATTAATCGCAACCGAGGACATCTCCATGCTGTGATGGGCAATCTTTTCCGGCAGTTGTTTCTGGTGCAGTTTGGCCAGATACAGTTTGGTTTCAAAATACATCGCGTTCACTTGGGATTCATTTTCGCGGATGGCTTTGGCGGTGGCGTCGTCCCATGTTTCATACAGGCCCAGAATGGGGGACAACATGGCCTCGACCTTTTCGCCGATATGCAGCACCTCGCGAGAGGCGCAGATCAGCGCGCGATCGGGGTCATCCAGCGCGGTTTCATCCAGTGCGCTGATGCGTTCGATCTTAACGGCATCGGGCGAAATAGGGTCGGCCAGTATCCGGTCCAGAAACCGGGTAAGCGGGGTGATCAGCGGCAATGACAACAGCACCACAGCAAGGTTATAGGCCAGATGCAGGTTGATGGTCTGGCGTTCGGCAGTGCCGCCAAGCGCATCCAGTGGGAACACCGCAAAATTCAGCATTAACAAGGCGATAACAGCCCCGCCGCCACGCAGCAACAGGTTACCTATCACAATGATACGGGCATTGGCCGGGGCACCAAGGGTTAGGGTGAAGGGGATGAATGATCCGCCCAGATTAGCCCCCAAAACCATCGCCATCGCGGCCGTGGCAGGCAACAGCCCTTGGGCCGCGAAGGTGACGAACATCAGTACGGCGGCCACGCTGGAATGCATCGCCCACGCCAGCAAGGCACCAACGATAAAGGCGGAAAAGACGTCTTTGGCCAGATAGCCCGCGAAAGGTGCAATCGCGGCGCTGTCGCGGATCGGGTCGGTGGCCATGCGGATCATGTCCAGTGACACCAGCACCAGCGCAAGGCCAATCAGGATACGGCCCGTCTGGCGGATTTTCGGTTGCTGCCCTTTCAGGAACATCGCCACACCGATCAGCAGCAACAGCGGGATCAGCCACGCAGCGCGCACCAGCAAAATCTGGGTGACAATAGCCGAGCCCAGATCGGCCCCAAGAAACATCGCCAGCCCCACGCCAACCGCGATTGTACCTTTTGAGGCAAAGTTGGTGACAAGCAGCGCCACAGCGGTCGAGCTTTGCAGCAAAATCGCCGCTATCACGCCGGTTCCGGCGGCCAGTGGCGGGTTACCCGAGGAACGGCGCAGCCATGTGCGCAATTCGCTTTTGAAGGCCCGTTGCACGCCGGTGCGAATGATGCGGACCGACCACAATAACAGCGCTGCTGCCCCCGCAAGATTTAGTATAAATGTTAGCACTGCTGCCTCGCTGCCTTTAATTTAGTGCGCTTAACTAGGCGCAGGTTGCCCTGTTTGCAAGCGTATTTGGCGTCATGTGGCTGTAACATTGTTAATATAACAGACGGTAAGCTACTGAATAACCCTTGCAAATTGGCAATGTAACGGTAGCGTAACAGTTATATGACAAGCATTCTGGGAGGAAAAAATGCGCATTAACAAACTTCTTTCGACGGCTGCCGTGTTGGCTGCTTTTGCAATGGGATCCGGTTCCGCATGGGCGCAGGATTGCGAACGCGGCGATCTGGATGCCCGTTTTTGCGACACCAATGGTGATCTGATTGCCGATACGCCGACCGATCCGGCGATGCTGCTGGACCCCGACACATTGATCTTTGCATACACACCGGTCGAAGACCCCGCCGTTTACAAAGAAGCGTGGTCCGATTTTCTGACCTACCTTGAGGAAAAGACAGGCAAAAAGGTTATCTTTTTCCCGGTTCAGTCAAACGCCGCCCAGATCGAGGCGATGCGCTCGGGTCGTTTGCATATCGCTGGGTTCAACACCGGTTCGAACCCTCTGGCGGTGAATTGCGCGGGCTTTAGCCCCTTCACCATCATGGCCAAGGACGATGGCAGTTTCGGTTATGAAATGGAAATTCTGACCTACCCGGGATCGGGCATTGAAAAGGTCGAGGACATCCGCGGCAAGCAGCTGGCCTTTACTTCACCCACATCGAATTCCGGCTTCAAGGCGCCATCGGCAATTCTGAAAGCGGACTTTGACATGATCCCTGATCGTGATTTTGAAGCGGTTTTCTCTGGTAAGCACGACAATTCGATCCTTGGTGTGGCCAATCAGGATTATCTGGCGGCCTCGATTGCCAATTCGGTGCGTGACCGGATGGTCAAGCGCGGCGTGATTACCGATGATCAAACCATTTCGATCTATAAGTCGCAAACCTTCCCGACCACCGGATTTGGTGTTGCCTATAACCTGAAGCCGGAATTGCAGGACAGCATTCGCGATGCATTCTTCAGCTTTGACTGGGAAGGCACCAGCCTGCAGGAAGAGTTCTCGAAGTCGGGCGAAGCACAGTTCATTCCGATGACCTACAAGGAATTCTGGTCCGTGATCCGCAAGATCGACAGCGCAAATGGCGTTAGCTATTCCTGCCAGTAAGATCGGCAAAATCTGATAACAACGGTGGCTGGCAACGTCCGGCCACCGTTACTGTATTGTTTTGACAGGGGCGGGGAATGCTAAAGCTTATCAAGCTTACAAAAACGTATAAGACGGGCGATCAGGCGCTAAAGGCGGTTGATCTGGAAATCCCGGCGGGGCAGATGCTGGCGTTGATCGGGCCTTCGGGGGCCGGGAAATCGACCTTGATCCGCTGTGTCAATCAACTGGTCAAACCGACGTCGGGACAAGTTTTTCTGGACGGGGTCGAGGTAACCGCGCTGAATTCGGCAGGCTTGCGCCGTGAACGTCGCCACATGGGGATGATTTTTCAGGAATACGCGCTGGTGGAACGGTTGACGGTGATGGAAAATGTGCTGTCGGGCCGTCTGGGTTATGTCGGATTCTGGCGCTCGTTTTTTCGCAAATTTCCGCAATCCGACGTGGACGAGGCGTATCGTTTGCTGGACCGTGTCGGCCTGTTGCACATGGCGGACAAACGCGCGGATGAATTGTCTGGCGGGCAACGCCAGCGGGTCGGGATTGCGCGCGCGCTGATACAGGATCCGGCACTATTGCTGGTGGACGAGCCCACCGCATCGCTGGACCCGAAGACCAGCCGCCAGATCATGCGGTTGATTGTAGAGTTGTGCAAGGAACGTGGGCTGGCGGCGATCATCAACATTCATGACGTGGCACTGGCGCAGATGTTTGTGGAACGGGTGGTTGGCCTGAAACTGGGCGCGATGGTGTTTGACGGAGGGCCGGATGATCTGACCCCCGACGTACTGACCCAGATCTACGGCGAAGAAGACTGGGAAGCCACCATCGAGAAGGTCGAGGACGAGGAAGAAGAGGAGGCGGCCATATGAGTGCCCAACTCGCTGCTGTCGTCGGTCAGCCGTGGAAAAAGCCGAGCTTTATTAAAAATCCGGCGTTGCGTTGGGGGCTGTTGCTGCTGGCGGTGGTGTACCTGTACTTTGCTTATACCACTATCGATGTGAACTGGGCGCGGATCTATCGCGGGCTGGATCGGGGCTGGCAGTTTATCCTTGGTTTTGCCAATCCGGATTTCACCTCGCGCTGGACAGATATCTATGAGGGGTTCATGGAAAGCGTGGTGATGACCATCGCGTCCACTGTCGCGGGCATTGCCATTTCCATTCCCATTGCACTGGGGGCTGCGCGCAATATTGCGCCGCTACCGGTCTATATGGTGTGCCGGTTCATCGTTGCCATATCGCGGGCGTTGAATGAAATCATCGTCGCAATCATTCTGGTCAAGATTTTCGGCTTTGGCCCGCTGGCCGGTTTCCTGACGCTCAGTTTTGCCACCATCGGGTTCTTGTCCAAACTGCTGGCCGAAGAAATTGAAAGCATGAGCATGGTCGCCCCCGAGGCGATCCAGTCCACCGGCGCCGGTTGGCTGCAATGGATCAACTTTGGCGTTCAGCCACAGGTGATGGCGCGTCTGATCGGGTTGTCGATGTATCGGCTGGATATCAATTTCCGTGAATCCGCTGTGCTGGGACTGGTTGGCGCGGGGGGTATCGGCGCCACCTTGAACACCGCTTTTGATCGCTACGAATTTGATTCCGTGGCCGCCATTCTGATGATCATCATCGTGACGGTTATGGTGCTGGAGTACCTGTCCGGCGTTATCCGCGAAAGGATACAGTAACATGCCGATGGTTGAAAAAAACGGCCAGAAGGTCTGGCAGGTTCGCGACCGCAACGCGCAATTGCTGCGGTGGGCAGGCTGGATGGCCGGTGTGATCGCGTTTCTTTGGGCGTGGAAGATCATTTCAGGCGGCACCGAATGGTACTATGTCTGGACCGCACCCGAAGCCGCGAATGACATCCTGACCCGCGCGCTGCCGCCAAAATGGTCCTATATCAACAAACTGTGGCGACCGATCTGGGACACGGTGAACATCGCCACCCTTGGCACCTTGTTCGCGCTGATCATGGCGGGGCCGATTGCCTTTTTGGCCGCACGCAACACCACGCCCAGCAAGCTGTTTGTGCGCCCTGTGGCTTTGCTGGTCATTGTTGCCTCGCGCTCGGTCAATTCGCTGATCTGGGCGCTGTTGCTGGTGTCTATCGTTGGCCCGGGTGTGCTGGCCGGTGTGATCGCAATCTCGATCCGCTCGATCGGGTTTTGCGCCAAGCTGTTGTATGAGGCGATCGAGGAAATCGACGAAGTGCAGGTCGAGGCCATCACCGCCACCGGCGCGCGTCCTTGGCAGGTGATGATCTATGGCATTGTGCCGCAAATCATGCCGTCCTTTGCCGGCATTGCGGTGTTTCGCTGGGACATCAACATCCGCGAAAGCACTGTTTTGGGGCTGGTCGGGGCAGGGGGGATCGGCTTGCAATTGAATGCGTCTTTGAACGTATTGTCATGGTCCCAAGTCAGCCTGATCCTGGTGGTGATCCTG
Organism: uncultured Marinosulfonomonas sp.; assembly: GCA_964538015.1. Taxonomy (GTDB): domain Bacteria; phylum Pseudomonadota; class Alphaproteobacteria; order Rhodobacterales; family Rhodobacteraceae; genus Profundibacter. The sequence continues at coordinate 800 of CAZIDQ010000103.1, read as the reverse complement.
TTCGCAGTGGTCATTTCCGAATGGGTTTCAGCCAAGGTGCGCGGCGCGATTATCTGATGTGGTGCTGTCGGTAAGGCTTGATCTATAACGGGCCAATGGCTACCCCTTTCGATAATTGCAGGGGGAAAGCAAATGACACAGCCGGTAACAATCAGCACACAGGATGGCATTGCCATCGTCACCATCGACAATCCGCCGGTAAATGCGCTGTCGCAAGCGGTGCGCCAAGGGCTGGCCGACGCAGTGCAGCAGACCGAGGCGGATGCGGATGTGTTGGCCGTGGTGTTGGTGTGCGCGGGGCGCACGTTCATTGCCGGTGCCGATGTGCGGGAATTCGGGCAAGCACCGCAACAGCCGCATTTGCCGGATGTGATTGATATGATCGAGGGGGCCTCAAAACCATGGATCGCGGCGCTGCATGGCACTGCTTTGGGCGGGGGGCTTGAGGTGGCGCTGGGGTGCCGGTTTCGGCTGGCGGTTCCATCGACCAGACTGGGCCTGCCCGAGGTCAATCTGGGCCTGATCCCCGGCGCCGGTGGCACCGTGCGTCTACCACGTCTGGTGGGGGCATCTGCGGCGCTGGAGATGATCGCGGGTGGCAAGATGGTATCGGCGAGCAAGGCGTTATCAATGGGGCTGGTGGACCGAATTGTTGACGGGGATCTGACGCAGGCCGCATTGGAATTTGCCAAGGGTGAAGCGCTGGAAACGACTGTCGAGCCTTTGATGGCAAGGGCAGTTGTGCAACCGGACAGCGACGCATGGGAAGCGCAAAAAGCGGCGGTTGCCAAACGGGCGCG
>CAZIDQ010000102.1:0-9347 GCA_964538015.1 uncultured Marinosulfonomonas sp. | reverse complement strand
GGATTAATAGGTCCTGACCCTAGGTATTCGCGGCAATGCGCGCGGGTTTTGAAAGCCGCTTTTTGAACACCCGAAAGCGGCGCGTTTAATCGCCGGTTGTCAGGCGTTCAATCAGTTGTTTTGTCGTAGGAATAAAGACGCTGCCATTTTCCCCGCGATAAAACGGATCGTCACCCGCCTTATAGGCGTTATGGCCAGAAAAAATCAGGGAATTATCCAGATTTTTCCCTGCAATCGCCTCTTGCAGCCCTTTGCGAATACAATGAACGCGCGGATCGGGGCATTTGCCGGTTGAATATTTTTTATCGGCGTCCTCGCACCACGTACTTAGTTTGCAGGTGGAAATGCACCCCACGCATTCCGTCCTGTGGGATTTGATTTCACGCTCTTTTTCCTTGGTCACAAAAACCAATGTGTCATCGGGGGTGCGCATCGGGATTGTGAAACCCTGCGCAATCCAGCCATCTACCTTTGCTTTGTCATCGGGGGAAATGCCGTAACGGTTCACGGGCACACCCGCCCCTTCGACAGGGGCGTCCATGTTGCCGGACTTTTTCGCCGCAAAAGGCACCTGCCGGTTCGAGCGTTCATAGAGTTCGCGCATCATGCCGTTTTTATAGGCCGATGAGTAAAACCCTGTGGGGCTGAATTTATTCAGTACAACGTCTTCTTCCTTCATATTAAACAGAAGGTCTTTCCATTCCTGGCTAATGGGGCATTCTTTGGTCAGCAAATCCCGCGTGCCGATCTGAAAGGCAATCGGGCCGATTTCGGGGTTGTCCAGCCAGTCATGCCAGTCACGCAAATGCCAGACACCGCCGGCCATAATGATGGCAACATCCTGCATACCGTTATCATTCATAATCTTGCGCAATGCCTTGACGCATTCATAAGGTGCTTGCGGCTCTTCGGGGTTTTCCCGACTGGTGATGCCGTTATGCCCGCCGGCCAGCCACGGATCCTCATAAACCACAGCGCCGATAACATCTTGATAGCGCCCCGCCCATTTTCTGTAGGTGCGGCTTAGCAGAACCTTTAACGCCATGCCGCTGGAAATGATCGGGTCCAGATACACGCCTTCCTCGGCGCAAATCTGGGCGTCCTCCTTTGAGGCCAGCCCCGCGCCCATCGTTACAGCGTGGATTTTATTTCCCCCGCCTTCCAGACGCGTTGCCGCCAGAACCTCGCGCATGATGCGCATAGAGCCACCGGCCATTTTAAGGAAATTTATCCGCACACGCCCCTTGCCATTGCTGGCCTGATGGGCGATTTCGGCCTGCAATTGACAGCCCCTGACCGACAGTTCCAGCATTTCCTCAAACCGGCCATGCCGCGTGTTCGAGTCATAGGTATAAGGCCGTTCGCGTCCGTTTTCATCATAACCGATAGCAGCCCCGATGGCCGCAATGGTCCCTGCCGCATTTTCCGCTGCCCATGCTCCGGCACTTGCACCGTTCGTCGCGCCGACACCTTTGCCCCCCTGTATAAAGGGACGTATCCACGCACCATCTATGAAAACGGGCTGGCTGAGTTTTTCCGTGAGGGACATTTAAGAACAATTACTCCGCTTGATATAGTTTTGATCAATGAGGCCACAAGACGCGCTTATATAGAACTGTTCACGCCGATTGGAATTGATCTTGGTCAAGCGGCTGTCAGTAGAGCGGCACCTGTTTTTGGTACGCGTTTTGGCTGCGCCAAACGCGGAACACGTTTTGACAGGTCAGACCCTCGACCTTTAGTCCACCTCGACCGGTAGCATTGTCGTCGATTTGATCTCTTCCATCGACAACAGGGCTGTGACGTTGAAAATCTTCACCTCGGCGATCAGCGCCTGATAAAAATCATCATAGGCTTTGGCGTTTTTCACCCGCACTTTCAGGATGTAATCGATGTCCCCCGCCAGCCGGTGCGCCTCCATCACTTCGGGGCGGGCCTTGAGTGTGGCCAAAAACCGCGCCTGCCAATCCGCATCATGTTCACTGGTGCGCACCAGCACAAAGAAACAGGCCTCAAGCCCCAGCGACAGCGGGTCCAGCAGCACCGTTTGCCGCCCGATCACCCCGGCGGCCTTTAGTTTGCGAATCCGGTTCCACACCGGCGTCTTTGACGACCCGACTTTGCGGGCAATTTCGTCCAAAGACAGCGACGCATCCTGTTGCAGCTGCGCAAGGATTTTCCGGTCCAGCCCGTCAAGTTGTACGCCCATTCTGAATTTCCTCTCGATATGGAACAAATGTTCCGCTTTGCCATAGTTAAGGTCGACGTTGGCCTTTATTTGTTTGGCATATGGCCCATTGCGGGAACAATATTCTATACTGGCATCAAAGCGCAACCCCTATTCAAGGAGCCTATGATGACCCATCCCAAAGTAATCTCGGCCGTATCCGTATCTGACGGCGACACCGTATATCTGACCTCTTGCGACGCATGGACCCGTGATATTACGGTGGCCGAATTGCTGGCGGCCGAGGATTTCGACTGGCGGCTGGCCTTTGCGCAGCGCCTGCGCGAAGTCACCAATGCAACGCTGCTGGATGCCGTTGAGGGCGAATTCGGTTTTGCCCAACTGGCTGCGGCATAAATCGCACATTCCGCCAAGAAATCTCTGCGCAATTCGATCAAACGCCTCGCTACACACAAGATGTGGTGGGGCGCAATTTTGTCCACACAACGCCGCCACATTCTTGCCCCATTTCACCCCACGAATGCCCACAGTGACGTGATCCCCTCTTATCAAACAGCGCCCAAATAACGAGGTGCTAAGGGAGGAGAGAACAGAGGCAACCGGACCCCGCTGGTCCATATCAGGAGCAAGACCATGGCAAGCTATCAGCCAAGTGAAGATCAGGCACAATCCAAGCCCGAGCCACAGCCGCGCAAAATCGGCTATGTGACCGAGCGTCTGGAAGGGGTGCAAGCCGCCCCGAAGACCGAGGAAAAGCCCAAAGTTCAGCTGATCACAGACTGGGCCAGCATCTAGGCAGGGTTTTCTTATCGGGAATGAACCGCTAGGCTTTGGCCTATGCCTGATCCCGTTTCCAGTATCCGCAATCTTGGCCCTGCCTCGGACGCTGTTTATGCGCGGGCGGGGATCACCACAGCAGATCAATTACGCGACCTTGGGCCGGATGCGGCCTACGGCAAGCTGCTGCAATCCGGCGGCAAACCGCATTTCATCGGCTATTACGCAATGGTCATGGGGCTGCAGGGGCGGCCGTGGAATGATTGTCAGGGGGACGAGAAAAAGGCCCTGCGCGTGCGCTTTGACGCGATCAAGGCCGGTATTTCAGACAATGCACAAGACAAAGGCCGCTCCGAACTGGAAGCGGCCCTTGATATGATCGGGGTGATTGAAAGGTAGGGTTTAGCCTACGATTTCAAGACCCGAGAAGAAGTAAGCGATTTCAACAGCCGCTGTTTCCGGTGCGTCCGACCCGTGAACCGAGTTTTCGCCGATCGACAGGGCGAAATCCTTGCGGATGGTGCCGTCAGCCGCATCGGCGGGGTTTGTGGCGCCCATAACTTCGCGGTTTTTCGCAATCGCGTCTTCGCCTTCCAGAACCTGCACAACGATCGGCTCGGAAATCATGAAGTCACACAGTTCGCCAAAGAAGGGGCGTTCCTTGTGAACGCCATAGAATTCCTGCGCCTGTGCCAGTGTCAGCTGGATGCGCTTGGAGGCAACAACCCGCAGGCCGGCGTCCTCAAATTTGGCAACGATTTTGCCGGTCAGGTTACGTTTGGTGGCATCGGGTTTGATGATGCTGAATGTGCGTTGAATGGCCATGATGGTCTCTTTCTGGTTATGCGGCAGGCACCTGCCCGCCCGTGATAATTTCGCCGCCCTGCTAACATGCCCACCGCCCCTTGAAAAGTGGTGATTGACCTTGCCGCACGCTTCGGTCAAACCGCCCCCCATGTTACGTATCAATGATCTGAACTTCGCAATTCAAGGCCGCCCCCTTTTTGAAGGGGCCAATGCCGTGATTCCAACGGGCCACAAAGTGGGCCTGATCGGGCGCAATGGCGCGGGTAAAACCACGCTGTTCAACCTGATCCGTGGTGATATCCCGTCAGAAACCGGCACCATATCCCTTCCCTCGCGTGCCCGCATTGGCGGCGTCAGTCAGGAAGTGCCCGGCAACGAGGTTTCCCTGCTGAACACCGTTCTGGCCGCCGATGTGGAACGCGCCGCCTTGATGGCCGAATCCGAAACCGCCAAAGACCCGCATCGCATCGCCGACATCCATACCCGTCTGGCCGATATCGACGCCTATTCCGCCGAGGCCCGCGCCTCCTCGATCCTCAAGGGGCTGGGGTTTGACGCCGAAGAACAGCACATGCCCTGCTCTGCCTTTTCCGGCGGCTGGCGGATGCGGGTGGCTTTGGCCGCCGTGTTGTTTTCCGAACCCGATTACCTGCTGCTGGACGAACCGACCAACTATCTGGATCTGGAAGGTGCGCTGTGGCTCGAGGCCTATCTGGTAAAATACCCCCACACCGTGCTGATCATTTCCCACGACCGCGAATTGCTGAACCGCGCCGTTGGCGCGATCCTGCATCTGGAAAACCGTCAACTGACCTATTACACCGGCCCCTACGACCAATTCGTGCGCCAGCGCAAAGCACAGCGCGATGTGCAGGCGGCTGCGGCCAAGAAACAAGAAGCCCACCGCGCCCATTTGCAAAGCTTTGTGGACCGCTTCAAAGCCAAGGCATCCAAGGCCAAGCAGGCGCAAAGCCGTGTGAAGATGCTGGAAAAGATGGAAACCATCCGCGCACCCGAAGACGCCGCGCGCACCGTGTTCAGTTTTCCGGAACCCGAAGAACTGTCGCCCCCGATCATCGCCACCGAAGGCGTGTCTGTGGGGTACGATGGCAAGCCCGTTTTGAAAAACCTGAACCTGCGCATTGATCAGGACGACCGGATCGCGCTGCTGGGCAAGAACGGACAAGGAAAATCCACTCTTGCCAAGCTGTTATCGGATAGACTTCAACCAATGTCGGGCCAAATGAGCACCTCGCGCAAACTGCGGATCGGTTTTTTTGCCCAACATCAGGTGGACGAACTCTATGTCGATGAAACCCCGCTGCAACACCTGCTGCGCGAGCGCCCCGCCGAGGGCCAAGCCCGCCTGCGGGCGCGTCTGGCTGGTTTCGGCCTTGGCCCCGATCAGGCAGAAACCGAGGTCGGGCGCCTGTCCGGCGGGCAAAAGGCGCGGCTGTCGCTGCTGCTGGCCACCCTGCCCGCGCCGCATCTGCTGATTTTGGACGAGCCGACAAACCACCTTGATATCGAAAGCCGCGAAGCCCTGGTCGAGGCCCTGACCGCCTATTCCGGCGCCGTGATCCTGATCAGCCACGATATGCACCTGCTGTCGATGGTCGCGGACCGTCTGTGGCTGGTGAAAGACGGCCATGTCAGCGTCTGGCAGGAAGATCTGGAAGCCTACCGCAAGGATCTGCTGACCAAGGAGGCACCGGACAAGCCCAAAAAAGCCAAAGCCGCCCCCAAACGCGCCAGCCGCGACACGATCCTTGCCTTGCGCGCCGATGTGCGCAAATGTGAGGAACGGGTCAGTAAACTGAACGAAATGCGCGATAAGCTGGCGAAAAAACTGGCCGATCCGGCGCTGTATGACGAGGACGCGGGCAACCGTGCCGAGCCGTGGCAGCGTAAATATTCCGAGGTGATGAACGCTTTGGACCGCGCAGATGATATGTGGATGAAGGCATTGGAAAAGCTGGAAAAAGCCGAGAAATGAGCATGTCTCGCTTAAATGAATTCGACAGACTGTCCGAACGCGGTTGCAATGCAGCCGCTGCCTCGACCTGCCTGTCGAATACTCCAATGCAGTTGCTTCGAGACACGCTCTGATGGACCAAGCCGCCCTGATAACCGCTTTTGTCACCCTGTTCGTGATCATTGATCCGATCGGGCTGGCACCGTTGTTTGTGGCCCTGACCAAAGGTGAAACCCACAGCCACCGACGCGGCATCGCCATTCGGGCCACGCTGCTCTCCTCGATTTTGCTGATGCTTTTTGGTCTTTTCGGCGAGGCTGTGTTGGGCTTTGCCGGTATTTCCATGCCCGCCTTTCGCATTGCGGGCGGTATTTTGCTGTTTTTGACCGCGCTGGACATGCTGTTTGAACGACGGACCAAGCGACGCAAAGGGCAGGCTAATTCTGCCGATGACCCATCTGTTTTTCCACTGGCCACCCCGCTGATCGCTGGACCTGGATCAATCGCCACGATGATCCTGTTGACAGGACAGGCGGGCGGCGACTGGGCCAAAATCGCTGCCGTTATGGGGGTTTTGCTGGTGGTTATGCTGCTGGTTTTTTTGTCGTTCCTGTCGGCGGGTCTGTTTGAACGCCTGCTGGGCAACACCGGCACCAATGTGGTCAGCCGCCTGCTGGGTATGCTGCTGGCAGCCCTTTCGGTGCAATTCGTGATCGACGGGATCACTGCGGTGAATTGGCTCGGGGCATAGCCCTTTTCGAAGCGGGGACAAGCGCCTATATCTTGAAGGCACGCAACAAAAGGCAGGTCCATGGACGGCGACAATCTGGCACGATTAATCTATTTGGTTTTACTCGGCAGTGTAATTGCCGGTTATTTTTTCGCGCAAAATCGTAACAATCTGGGCAAAACCGCCCAACAGGCCGCCGTCTGGGGCCTGATATTTGTTGGCGTGGTTGCCGTGATCGGCCTGTGGGGCGACATCCGCAATTCTGTCGTACCCAGCCAAAGCTATATCGAAGGGCAGGCCACCGTCGAAGTGCCCCGTTCACCTGACGGGCATTATTATATCACGCTGCAGATTGATGGCACGCCGGTGCGTTTTGTGATTGATACCGGTGCATCGGACGTGGTTCTGACGCAGGAAGACGCCGAAAAAATTGGCATTGACGTGGACCAGTTGTTTTTTGGCGGCGTCGCCAACACCGCCAACGGGGAAGTGCGCACCGCGCGGGTCAAGCTGCACAACGTCCGGCTGGGGGAAATCACGGATCTGGTTATTGCGGCTTCGGTCAACGGCGGGGAAATGGATACATCCCTGCTGGGGATGAGCTATTTGCAACGCTATGATAAAATCGAGTTGGGTGGCGGCAAGATGGTGTTGCGACGCTAGCCGGCGCCAGGGTTACTTTTCAGCCTTCTTTTCCCAATGCCCGCTTTCCTGCGACCAGTATTGCGCAGCACATCCTGCTTCGGTCAGAGCCTTCCACTGTTCCCGCGCGCGCGTCAGCGCGGCATCGTCATTGCCGTCAAACAGGATGCTGACCCGTTCCAGCGGGGCCACTTCTTCGGCCGTTACCTCGGCCCCGTCAATCGCCAGTACTGCCGTCGGATTGTTGGCGGCAACCGGATCAACCGTCAGCAAAACCGGCTGCACCGCGTCATGTTCGCCACCGGCCAACCCATGCGGTAAAAATCCATCATCCTGCCCCAGCCACAGCTTTTCATCCAGCCATTCCAGCCGTTTAGCATCCACCCCGCGCACCGCACAGCGCCAGCCAGCAGCCAAAGATTTCTCCAGCAGCATCGGCAGCACCACTTCCAGCGGCTGGCGGGTCAGATGATAGAAATAAACCGCGCCCATCAGCCCTCCTGCATGTCACGGATCAGCCGGTCCAGCGCCATCACGCCCCAGCCGGTTGCGCCCTTGGGGGCCAAGGTGCTTTCGGTTTTCAACAGGGCGGTGCCAGCGATGTCCAGATGGATCCATGGCATGTCGTCCTGAATGAACCGTTGCAGGAATTTCGCGGCGGTGATGGCCCCCGCAGGCCGTCCGGCGCTGTTTTTCATATCGGCAATGCGGGAATCAATCAGCTTGTCATAGCAATCATCAATCGGCATCCGCCACGCGCCTTCGCCCTCGGTCTTCGCGGCTTTCAGGAAGGCGTTGCACAATGCGTCATCATTGGAAAATACGCCGGTATTGTCATGGCCAAGGCCGACAATAACCGCCCCCGTCAGGGTAGCCAGATTGATCACGCCGGTCGGTTTGAACTGCTCCTGCGCGTACCACAACACATCGGCCAGCACCAAGCGCCCCTCGGCATCGGTGTTGATCACCTCGATCGTGTCACCCTTCATCGAGCGCACCACATCACCCGGGCGGGTGGCCGCACCATCGGGCATGTTTTCCACCAACCCGACAAGGCCGACAACATTCGCCTTGGCCTTGCGCATGGCCAGTGTGCGCATCACGCCGGACACCACACCGGCACCGCCCATATCCATGGTCATGTCTTCCATACCAGCGGCCGGTTTCAAGGAAATACCGCCGGTATCAAACACCACGCCCTTGCCAACCAGTGCCAGCGGGGCGTCACCCTTTTTGCCACCATTCCATTGCATCACCACCACCTTGGACGGGCTGCGCGACCCCTGCCCGACCGACAAAAGCGCGCCCATGCCCAATTTTTCAAGCTCTGCTTCTTCAAGGATTTCCACCTCTAGCCCCAGTTCGTGCATTGCCGCCAGACGGGCGGCAAAATCATCGGTGGTCAGGATGTTGGCGGGCTCATTCACCAGATCACGGGTGAAAAACACACCTTCGGCAACGGCAGCCATTGGCCCCGCCACGGCAGCAACTTCTTCGGGCTTGCTGACCATAAAGGTTGCCGCGCCGCGTGGCTCGCTGTCTTTGCTTTTGTGGATGTTGAAATCGTAACCGCGCAGGGCGAGGCCCAGTGAAACCTCGGCCGCCTGCCCCAGATTGCCGGCCAGAACCAGCACTGTAGATGTGCCCGCCGCCTTGGCAACCACAGCACCGGCCTTGCGGGCATCCCCTGCTGTCGGGCGGCGTTTCAGTTTCACCACCTGCACAGCGTCACAGGTCATGCCCGCCGGATAGGCCAGATCGCGGGCCTCGGCGGTTTTCAACCCTTCAAACCCTTCCGATTCGACAAACCGTTTCAGCGCGCCTTTACACAGCCGGTTCACACGGCGGGCGCATTGATCCAACTGCCCCTCGGGGGTGATAAACACCACCATGCGACCCGAAGCGGTGCCAATGGCCTCCAGATCAATTTCCTTGAATTCAATGTGGCGGGGATGGGTCATGCTGTCTCTCCTGCTTATGCGCGAATGGCGGGGTTTTGCCATACCTAGCCTTTGAGAGCAGATATTGCCAGATAGCAGTTTCACCCGCCAGTTTTATCGGCTAATCTGCGCAGGATTTGAAATGTTCCCGGGGGGGATTTAACGCGTGGCCAGATTCGACAGATATTTACTGTCGCAACTGATGGTGTTTTTCGGCTTTTTCGCCCTTGTTCTGGTCATGGTCTATTGGGTCAACCGGGCGGTTTTGCTGTTTGACCAGCTGATTGC
>CAZIDQ010000101.1:0-9500 GCA_964538015.1 uncultured Marinosulfonomonas sp. | reverse complement strand
GCCATTTTAACCGCATGGGCCAGACCCCATACACAGACTTTCGGATACTCCCCACGGCGATGAACGAAGGATGATGCCTTTACAACGGGACAACCTCAGCTTTGCAAGCTCGAACTTGGCGCAAACCCGCACAATCCAGCGCCGCGCACCGGACGGGTCAACAACCAGATAAAGTCCGCTGTCATCCCTGTTCCGTCCAGCCCCGAGATTCTCGACCAGCTTCTTTGTGAGCTTCCCCGACATATGCGCCATTCAATATACCACTCTTCATACCACACAGTGAAAATTTTCAAGAACAACCGAAAGAAAACCAGTAAGATTGATATGGCCGTTATTTCCAGTAAAATAAGGGGTATACCTACATGAGGGCAATTAAATGAAAGCGCATAAAAGGGGTGGCTGGCGGACAGACAGGGATTCGAACCCTGGAGACGGTCTCCCGCCTACACACTTTCCAGGCGTGCGCCTTCGACCACTCGGCCACCTGTCCGTTGTCGCTGTTATAGCCTGCATTTTGGAACGCGCAAGAGGCGAGTTACTCTATTGCGGTGACCAAACAGGATTTGGAGATTGAATAGAAGTTCAATACCGAAGTTCGTATATTAGCGGTAGAGTTTGAGTTGTGTCTGGTACCCGAATTCGGTGGGTGTGAACGCTGAGTTTAGAGATGATATGGATTCCCATCTGAGACAAAGCTTTGGCGTGGGGATGTGCTGTTGCTTGAAGTGATCCTGTTGGTTGATTTAAGCGCGGCGGATGTATTGCTTTGATATCTTGATCATGTGGTAAAAATTGAACTGTGCAGGGGTTGATTTTTGTGCGGCATGCGTCATAGAAACACAGAATTAGGGCGTGCGATTTGCCCAAGGAATAAACTATGACGACGGTAACATTTTACGGTTCATTTGCTCAAGCGGTCCACAATCGGATGAGCAGGCGGAAACCATCCATAAAATTCTGGATGGTGAAACGGTGATGGCATTTTGGGCGGTGGAGCCGGTAACAATAATATGACCGGCGGAACCGATACCTTTGTGGTCGAGGCGCAGGCCGTATCACGTTTCGATCGTGTCAAAGATTTCGAGAATAGTATGCATAAAATCGATCTGCCCAGTTTTAGCCTTGGCAGTTTTGCCGATACCCAAGCACGGGCGAGCGATACTGCATCCGATCTGAAGCTACCTTTAATACGTGGGTTCGCTGTTGTTGGAAGGGCACACATTGGTCGATTTTGATACAGGCGTTGTGATGCTGTAGCGGCTAATCGTTTGTTGAAACAGGTATGAAATATTGATTTTTAAGGGAATACCCAGATGACTACAGTTATTTTAACCGGCACGATTGTTACCAAAGATCCGGCAACGGGGCAGACTACAGGGTTCGAACCCGGGCAACTGAGCTATATTTTTGGCGGGGACCAAACCCAGTTGACCTTTCAATCCCCGGCGCCGAATGATCCGAACAATCCAGACCCGGTTACCGGGTTTTCTCCTTTGATCAATCGGATCAAAGTGATTGGCGTTGACAGCCATCTTCAATACGGGATGGACAATCGTGATGGCTTTGTCGGGGATATGGGTTGGGATGATAATGGCACTACCCGGGTTGCTACCATTCTGTACTATACGAATAACAGCGGAACAGACATGTATTTTGTCCTTGATGGGGAATTCCCTGTTCTGGCGTCAAATGCGGCATGGGATGCTTTTTTCAGTACGCAGTATCTTGGATTTGTGCCAACCACAGGTGCCTTTGCTCCGAACGTGCCCATTCCGTTTAGCACGTTTGAAGCAGTGCCGGCTGCGTCGGTCTCCGAAAATGATGTTATTGGCGGCTCCAATGGCGATGACAAGGCAGGATCAGGGGTTGGGGAGCTTCTTGGTGGTCAGGGGGATGATGCGATTTATGCGGGGGACGGGGATGATACCCTGCGCGGTGGTGCCGGGAATGACCAACTGTACGGTCAAAACGGCAATGATTTTATTGATGGTGGTGCCGGTATTGACTGGCTTTACTACCATTTGTCGACATCCGGAGTCGAAGTTTACCTGAACCTGCACAAATCGCGGGGCGGAGAGGGATATGACCGGATCTATAACATCGAAAAATTAGGGGGCTCGAACCATGATGACCGCTTGTATGGCGACGTTGGTGTTCTGAATATTCTGGGTAAGGAGGGTAACGATATTATCAAGACAAAGGGGGCCGAGAGGGCCTCGGGTGGATTGGGAAATGATCGCATTATCGGGGATACCGGCAACGAAATACTTAACGGGAATGACGGGGATGACGCTGTTTTCGGGTTGGCGGGGAATGACCAGATATACGGGGGCAATGGGGCCGATCATCTGTACGGCGGCTCTGGTGAGGATACTGTTTTTGGTGGCGCCGGGGACGATACGATCCGCGGCAATCGCGGCATGGATATATTGCTTGGGGATGACGGTAGTGATCGCATATATGGCGGTGGCGGAAACGATATTCTCCATGGTGATGACGGTGACGACTACCTATTGGGCGAAAACGGGAATGACATTTTGAATGGCGGTGCGGGAAACGACAACATGACCGGTGGTGCTGGCGCCGATACCTTCGTGTTCGAAGAAGATTCCGTCGCGAATTACGATCGCGTTAAGGATTTCGAAAACGGAGTGGACAAGATTGATCTGAGCAGCTTCAACTTTGGCAGTTTTGCCGATGTTCAGGCACTGGCAAGCGATATCGCCTCTGGTCTGAAGCTGAATTTTGGCAGCGGCAATGTGTTGTTGCTGGAAGGGTTCACTTTGGTTGATTTCGACGCAAGCGATGTGATGCTGTAATCCACGATCTAACCCATAAAAAATCCCGCCACTGACTGCCAGCGGCGGGGCTTTGTTTGTCTTGTGGCCCAGCGGTTACTTAACCAGCCACAGCATATCCAGCGTATGCTTTTTCGGCCCAGCGTCTTCGCCAATCAGCAGTGACCCATCCGGCATCGCCAGAATGTTATCGGGGTTGGCGGGGCGCTCCATATCGCAACTGCCGTCCTCGATGGTTTTGCCAACCACATAGGGGTCCAGCCGCGTCATGTTATAGTCGCTGCCGGTGTTGGCCACATAAACCCCGCCGCAATCTTCCTTGTTCAGGGCAATTGCGCCGCCGTCGGCTTCGTCCCGCTCGCCGGTTACCCAATCGGGCTGGCCCCATGATTTATCCATGGTCCACGACAGCGCGGACGCGGCCACATAAACTGTGTTGCCAACCGAAGTCGCGCCTTCCAGTTTGTCCCATTCGTTTGTGGCCCCCATCGCGGCGGCCGCGCGGCGGCTTTCCAGAAATGCGGGGCGATCATCGGGGTAGGAGCCAACCGTGCCATCGCCGTTCAAATCATTGCCGGTTTTGCCTTCGGCCCAGTTCACGATGTCAGCATTCGAGATATAGCTGCTTTGCCCCTCGATATAATCATCGGTGGTGACGTTGTCATATTCTGCAATCCAGCCTTCGATCTGGGCGTTGTTGCTGTGGGCCAGTTCAACCCACTCTACATCAAATCCGGCCTTTTGCGGGTCCGGCGTGTCGTCCTGGGTTAGTTTGGCAGCGTATAGCGTGCCTGCGCTCAGATCGCCTTTCACATCGGCAATAAACTTGAACAATACCCCGCCGGATGCGGTGTTATAGGTCTTGTCGTTGTATTTGGCGGAATCATCGTCGCTCATATACAGGGTGCGTGCATCGGGCATGATGGCGGCGGTTTCGTGGCTAAGACGACCAGTGGCGTATTGTTTGACAAGGCTATAGTCGCCGACTGTTGCAGCATTGTTCACCTCGAATAGATACCCATAACGATAGGGATTCCCCATGTGGCCCAGATACTGCATCATGTTTTTGGGCTTGATATAGGTGATGTCGTTCCCGCCCTTGTAGCCGGGGTTTTCGTCGGCGTCATACTGGTCAGGGTGGTTCCAGACGGCACTGTTGAAGTAAAAGTTTTCTTCCGCCATCAGTGGCGTGCCCCACGGGGTAACCACACCGGAACAAATGACCTGACCACCGTCAATCGAGCTAAGATCAAGCATGGATGCACCGGACAAATCAGCCTGCCAATTTCCGTCAACACGGCTAAGGGGCAGGCGGCTGACAGCGCCCGCACCATCACGCCCCGCACCTTCCCAGCCGGTGTATAGATAGGCGGTGGTGGCGCTTGTCGGGATAAAGCCGTTAAAATCGGGCGCGTTCGAGACATACATCAGATTGCCCGAGGTATCGTAAACCCCGCCCAGCACCTTGCCGTCGCCCAGCGTTTCACCGGCTTTTGCCAGTGTGACGTAAGATCCCGCAGCGGTATGCACGGTGGCGCGATCATCCTCGGCGGCGATGCCAACATTCCCGCCAGAATAATTCGCGGTATCAAACCCGTTCAAATAGCCCAGTGTTGCGGGTTGACCGTCTTCTTTCAGGTAGTTGCTGCCGCCAACATGTTGGGCATTCAAAAACACCTCGCCCATGCCGTTGACCATTAGGCCGGTAACCTCGGCCCCTGCGGGCATCGTCGCCACGCGTGACAGCTCTTGTGCCGAAGCGGTGCTGGTTAAAGTGACGGCGGACAGCAAGGTGGTGCCCAAAAGTTTTGTCGTGAAATGCATTGTTTCCTCCCAGATTCTGTTTTCGCATCCCCTAGACTAGCGCAAAACCGCCCGAGTTTCACAAAAACTGTAGAAATCCGTCAAAAGAGGTGAAAAGTTATCGGGTGAAAACATAACTACTAAACTAGAAGAGTGGTTCTATGGGGGTAGTGTTACCAATCGCTTACAGCGATTTTGAGGTTGCTTTTGGTATAGGAACAAGGGCGGAGTATGCCTGTTTGCCGTGGCAAATTATCCGGTTGGGTCGCATAGCCGCTAAACCATCCGGATTACATCCTTATCAATCGCCAGCATATATCCGCGCCGTGCGATATTCTTGACCAGCAGTTCGCTGACCATCTGGTTGCCCAGTGAATCGCGCAGACGTTTGATGCGGGTGGCGCCTGCGGCCTCGTCGCAATCCGATGAGGGACGCCCCGATATCATGCCTTCGATTTCCGAGCCCGACAGCAGTTCTTCGTCCATTCGCGCCTCGGCCAGAACCGACAGGGTTTCAATCGCCGCTTCGGTCAGTTTGAATTCCATGTTGTTCAGATAAACTGTGTTTTCCTCACGGCTGATCAGCAGGGACGATACCTGAATCCCTGTGCGCTCGATTTCACCCATGCGTTTGTTCAGGGCGATGATCGTGACCAGAAACACCAATGCCGCCACCAGAAGGGCGGTGGCGAACACCAACAGTACAAAGATAACCGTGCGGTAGGACGCCAATGTGTCGGAAAACGATGTGCCCGATTGCGCCAGAATCTCCAGCAGCTTGATTTCAGCGTTGTTGGTCAGATCGTTGTTCTCGACAAAAATCTGTTCCACTCGCGTGTTGAACGCGTTGGCATCCGGTAGATTCATGAACAACAAAACAGCTGCCACCAGCAGGATCAGCACAATCGCGCCAATCCCCAGTGTGACAACCTTTGTTCCCGACAACCGATTTTCAGTAGCGGAGGAAGTATTGTCCGGCACTATCTTTCCTTTCCTCAAGCCCGTCTGACTGGAATATTGACAGAATATTCAGCAATTGCCAGCCATCCGCAGAAATGCGTTGCGATATCTGGGTTTTTGCGGCGCCCTGTGAACAGGCCGAATCCGGCAGTTCAATAACGCCATAGTGCAGGCGCAAGGGGTTGTCCTGTTTAGCCTTGTAATCGGCGTAACAGGATGCCCCGGCAGGGGTGGCGGCCAACAGGGCCAAGGTAAGGATCAGTTTTTTCATCATGTCGTGAACATGGCGAACTTTGCGCTGTTATTCAATAACAACCGGTACTTGCCGCGTGTGATATCCAATAACACTTGGCCGTTATTGTTTAGCCTGACGGGTTCCCCCAAATTTGTTTCATCGCTTCTGGCTTTTCACACCCGCCAGACAACAAACCCGAAGGATAACTGTTATGACTATTATGAAAAAGATGACCACAATCACCGCTGCTGCTGCCATCGCCCTGTCCGGGTTTGCTGCTGCTCCTGCACAAGCCAAACCAAGTGAAGGTGTCAGAATCCTTCAAGGGCTGGCCGCGCTATACATTATCAGCAAAGCACTCGAGAGCAATCACGACCGCCGCAACGATACATACCGAAATCCCGCACCGACACCGCGCAAACCCTATGTCGCCCCGCGTCACAAGGTTCTGCCGCTGGAATGTGTGCGCTGGACCAGCAATCGTAACGGGTCTTACCGCGCGCTGGGTAAACGCTGTATCGAACGGCGCACCGGCCGCATCAACCTGCCCCAAGCCTGCGAGCGCACAATGCACTCGGCCAACGGAAATGGTTACACCGGCTATGGTCGCCGTTGTCTGCTGCGTCGCGGCTACAGCATTCAGGCTTACGGTAACTAGGACTATTCAGGAATAAGCGGTGTTGTTTTGTTGCGTCCCGACACCGCTTGACAGGGCGGGTGGGTTTTTAACCCCCCGCCCTTTTTGTTTGCCCTTGCGTTGCTTTCTATTCTGCGCTTTCTGATGCCATGACAAAAACAGCCCCAGATTTTACATTTGAACAATCCGCCATTGATGCCGGTCACACCCTGATTGCCGGTGTTGACGAAGTCGGCCGCGGCCCCCTTTGCGGCCCTGTCACCGCCGCCGCTGTAATTCTAGATCCGCAGAACATCCCCGCCGGTCTGAACGATTCCAAAAAACTGACCGCCAAACGTCGCGAGGTTCTGTATGATCTGCTGCTGGAATGTGCCACCGTATCGGTTGCCCACGCCACGGTTGCCGAGATTGACGAGCTGAACATCCTGCGTGCCTCGCATCTGGCAATGGAACGCGCGGTGGCAGGATTGCCCAAAACCCCCGACCACGTTCTGATTGATGGCAACCTGATCCCCAAGGGTTTGACCATTTCCGCGCAGGCCGTTGTCAAAGGCGATGGCAAATCAGTGTCGATTGCCGCCGCTTCGATCATGGCCAAAACAGTGCGCGATCGCATCATGGTGGATTTGGCGCAACAGTATCCTGGCTATGGCTGGGAAAAGAACGCCGGATACCCCACAGCTGTGCATTTGGAGTCACTACAAAAACTGGGGGTGACCCCACACCATAGACGTTCGTTCAAACCCGTATACAAGATGTTGTAGCAAGAGAATTTTCTAACCTCTTGATTCAAAAAAGAAATTGACGGCGAATCGTCAATGACTCATCCTAGGCCTCAACAACAAGCGCAAAAATGCGCAATCGTAGAGGCAGAAAATGACAACGAAAACCAAGACAAAAGCGGCTTCCAAACTGCCGCTGAACCAAATCCTTGATGGCGATTGCATCGACGTGATGAACAGCCTGCCTGCGGGCTCGGTTGATCTGATTTTCGCGGATCCCCCTTATAACCTGCAACTGCGCGGTGACCTGCACCGCCCCGACAATTCCAAGGTGGATGCGGTTGACGATGCGTGGGACCAGTTTTCGTCATTCGCTGCTTATGACAAGTTTACACAAGACTGGCTAAAGGCCGCACGCCGGTTGCTGAAACCGAACGGGGCGATCTGGGTGATCGGCTCCTATCACAACATTTTCCGTGTTGGCGCCGCGTTGCAAAATCAGGGTTTCTGGGTGCTGAACGATGTTGTCTGGCGCAAAACCAACCCGATGCCGAATTTCCGTGGCAAACGCCTGACCAATGCCCATGAAACGCTGATCTGGGCGTCCAAGGAAGAGGCTAGCAAATACACCTTCAACTATGACGCCCTGAAGGTGTTGAACGAAGGTATCCAGATGCGATCCGACTGGGTGCTGCCGATCTGCACCGGTCATGAGCGTCTAAAGAACGAAGATGGCGACAAAGCCCATCCAACCCAAAAACCCGAGAGCCTGCTGCACCGGATTCTGGTGGCCACCACCAACCCCGGCGATGTGGTTCTGGACCCGTTCTTTGGCACCGGCACCACGGGTGCTGTGGCCAAGAAACTGGGCCGCGAATATATCGGCATTGAGCGCGAAGAGGCCTATCGCAAGGTTGCCGCCAAACGTCTGTCGAAAATCCGCAAGTTCGACAAGGAAAGCCTGCAAGTCACCCCCGCCAAGCGTTCCGAACCCCGTGTGCCATTCGGCCAGCTGGTGGAACGCGGCATGTTGAACCCGGGGGACGAGCTTTACTCGATGAACAACCGCCACAAGGTCCGCGTGCGGGCCGATGGCTCGCTGATTGGCGACGATGTGAAGGGGTCTATCCATCAGGTCGGCGCCCATCTGGAAGGTGCGCCCAGCTGCAACGGCTGGACCTACTGGTGCTTCAAGCGCGATGGCAAGAAGGTTCCGATCGACCTGCTGCGCCAGCAAATCCGCGCCGAAATGGCCGAACGGCCAAACTGATCTGTTCCAAACGAATACCGCCGGTGCCTGTGGCCTGACTACAGAGCACTAACTTGCCCCGCCGTACCCTCGGCGGGGTTTTTTGTAGTAACAAACTTGCGCCGATGTCTTCTCTTGTCTACCAGTAAAGCATTAGAAACAGGCGCTTTATGTGCTTTTGACAGGTTGGCTTATGGCAATTCCAGATATCCTCGCGGTTCGTTTGATTGAAGCTGTGAAAAACAATAACCTTTCCGGAAGCTTGGTAATGCTTGGCCGTCAGCGCTGGATCGGGAAACGACGCAAACGGTCGGCCATTCTGTTTGAGGAAACCTTGGAAAAGTATCTGCCGGGGATATCCGAGGACGATCTGAAGAACCCTGATAATGAATATTCGGAAACCTTTTTTAAGCAGCTCGGGTTTAGGCAGGTCGACTCGATGGATTATTCCGAGTTTGAAAATGCCAGTATTATTCAGGATCTTAGCCAGCCTCTGGCACCAGAGCTGGAAGAGCGTTTTGATGTTGTTTATGATGGCGGCACCTGTGAACATGTTTTTGATTTGCCAACGGCCTATCGCAATATCAATAAAATGCTGAAACCCGGTGGCGTGATGATTGGGCATTCACCCAGCAACAACTGGGTGAACCACGCGTTTTATCAAATTTGTCCAGAAATGGTATTTGGATTTTGGGAAAAAACACTGGGATACGAGGTGTTGCATTGCACATTGCAGCCCATTTTGCCGATGGATGCCTTGAAAGTGGTTGCGATGACCAATCCGAATATCACGGGCAAACGGCCGCGATTTTCGCGTAAATTGCCCGAAAGAGGGCTGATATTGAATTACGTCGTGCGAAAACCAATGGGTGCTATCCAGTCTGACAAAGGGGTTTACCAAACGGATTACGAGGTTCGCTGGCAGGATAGCGAAAGCTAAAAAAGGTTTTAGCATCCCCTTGCGTGAAATGCCGTTTCGCAGGACACTTGTCAAAACAGGGGGGGATTCAATGACCTATGTGATGGCAATCGACCAGGGCACCACATCATCGCGTACGATATTGTTTGATGGCGATCTAAAGGTTGCGGCCACGGC
>CAZIDQ010000100.1:5925-9538 GCA_964538015.1 uncultured Marinosulfonomonas sp. | reverse complement strand
GCGCCACGCCGCAAGACACATTCCTGAGCTGCTCGTTTTCGCAGGGTCGCAAAGCGGTGGAGGTCTGTGTGGACGGGGACATGTTGACCTACCGGTTTGGCCGCATTGGCAAGACCCCCGATCTGGCACTGTCGGTGTCGGTCATTGACGCAGAGTATACCCCGTGGCCGGGTATCGGCCGGTCAATTTGGGAAACCGTGACGTTTCAAAACCGGCAAACAAACTATGTAGTGACCGGCGTTATTGACCGGATATACCCCGAGGACGAGACCGAAGATGTGCAGGTCGAAGTCAGTGGGGTGATCGAGGTGGTGAAAGCCGAAGAAACGCTGGCAAGATTGGAATGCGATGCCGGATCGGTTGATTTCGGCTATGGCGGCAGCATTTATGATGCGAAAACCGCAGCCGGGCAGTGTTGGGAATTCGGGCAAAGACGTTGGGCCGCCTGTAATTAGTGAGGAAACGTGCGCCCGTCAAAGGCACACGTTATGCTCGGCTCAGTCGTCCAGAACAAATGTCACCATCATATTGACGCGGAATTCTTTGACTTCGCCGTCTTTCACGCTGACTTTTTGCTCTTTTACCCAGGCGCTGGTGATCCCGCGCAGGGTTTTGGAGGCGCGTTTGATGCCTTCTTCTACGGCATCGTCAAAGCCCTTTTTCGAGGACGAGGAAATTTCGGTTACACGTGCTACACTCATAATATTCTCCTTGGGTTAAAGGGGAATGGTGCGATGGTTCCCTGAATTCGCCAAGGGAAAACTGCCCCTGATCGCGCAGATGTGTAGCGTCAGAGCGAAACCGCGCCGGTCGCCACATCCCAGATCAGCTTTAGATTCAGCGTAACAATGATCACCGTGATCAGCCACGCCGCATGGGTCAGCCAGCGCGGGGCGGGCAGGCCGTTCATCTTGCGGTTGTCCGCTGTGAACAGCACCAGCGGCACCATCGCAAAGGGCAGTTGTAAGCTTAGCATCACTTGCGACAGCACCAGCAATCGCGCTGTGCCGCTTTCGCCATAGAGCACCGTGACGATTAGGGCCGGCACAATCGCAATCCCGCGCGTGATCAGGCGGCGTTTCCACGGGGCCAGTTTGAAATTGATGAACCCCTCCATGATGATTTGCCCCGTCAACGTGGCCGTGACCGTTGAATTCAGCCCCGAGGCCAACAGCGCCACTGCAAACAGGATTGACGCCAGCGAGGTGCCAAGCATCGGGTCCAACAGCGCGTGGGCATCCTGAATTTCCGCCACCTCGAATTTGCCGGCGGTGTGGAAGGTGGCGGCGGCAAGGATCAGGATCGAGGCATTGATGAATAACGCGAACATCAGCGCTACGGTGGAATCAATCGTGCCCATGCGAATGGCGTCCAGTTTATCGGCGCGGGAGGGGCCGATTTTGCGGGTCTGGATGATAGAGCTATGCAAATACAGGTTATGGGGCATCACAGTTGCGCCCAGAATTCCCAGTGCAAGGAACAGCATATCGGGTGATTTCAGGATGTCGCGCTGCGGAATGAAACCGCGCAGAACATCGCCCCAAACCGGTTGGGCATAGGCCATTTCAATCGCAAAACAGGTGAAAATCAGCAGGGTCAGGGTAATGACAAAGGCTTCGAGCAGGCGAAACCCTTTGCTTTGCAACCATAAAATCAGGAACACATCCAATGCTGTCAGCACCACGCCGATTTCCAGCGGAATGCCGAACAACAGGTTCAGGCCGATCGCGGTGCCGATCACCTCGGCCAGATCGGTGGCGACGATTGCACCTTCGGCCAGTATCCACAGAACGAACCCGACAGGGCGCGAAAACGCATCGCGGCTGGCCTGTGCCAGATCGCGACCCGACGCAATGCCCAGTCGCAAAGACAGCGCCTGCAATAGGATCGCCATGACGTTGGAAATCAGGATCACCGACAGCAGGGTATAGCCAAACGCAGATCCGCCCGCCAAGGATGTGGCCCAATTGCCCGGATCCATATAGCCGACCGCGACCAGATAGCCGGGGCCGAAAAAGGACATTAACCGTTTCAGGAAGGGGCCTTTGGACACGTGGATACTGGCGTTGGATTGCTCCAGCGTTTCTCCTGTTTTCTCGCGGCGCCAGCCGTTTGTCTGTGTCAATTCGCGTTCCGTGTTTGCAATTAAGAACTATTCTTAACTAGCAGCTACGCGTTTCTGATCAAAGGGTCAAGAGGGGCTGTATGTTGCGGTCGCATTTCCCCCCTACCCAAAGGGTTGCGGCTGCCCTATAGTGCCTGTGGATAAGTCCTGAACAAACCCAATGGAGAGGCTATGCGCTGCCCTTTTTGTGGAAACGTCGATACCCAAGTCAAAGATTCCCGCCCTGCCGAAGATCATGCCGCGATCCGTCGCCGCCGGTTTTGTCCGGCCTGCGCCGGTCGCTTTACCACCTATGAACGGGTGCAGTTACGCGATCTTGTGGTGATCAAATCCAATGGCCGCCGCGAGGAATTCGGTCGCGACAAGCTGGAGCGGTCGATCCGCATGGCGTTGCAAAAACGGCCAATTGATCCGGAACGCATTGATCAGATGATCTCCGGCATTGTGCGGCGGCTCGAGAGCATGGGCGAAACCGATATAAAATCCGAAGCGATTGGTGAAATCGTGATGGAATCCCTGGCCCGGATCGACACCGTGGCATACGTCCGCTTTGCCAGTGTTTACAAGAATTTTCAGGCAGCGGATGATTTCGACAAATTCGTTAGCGAATTGCGGCCTGACGACTCAACGGAAGAGTGACCCAAGCAGCGCATGACGCCCGCTTTATGGCGCTTGCCCTTACTCTGGGTGCGCGCGGGTTGGGGCGTGTCTGGCCCAATCCGGCGGTAGGCTGTGTGATCGTTGCCGATGGACGGGTCATCGGACGCGGCTGGACTGCGGATGGCGGACGGCCCCATGCCGAAACCATGGCGTTGAAACAGGCTGGAACGGCAGCACGTGGCGCCACGGCCTATGTCACGTTAGAGCCTTGCGCCCACCACGGCAAAACCCCGCCTTGTGCTGAATCGCTGATCAAAGCAGGTGTGGCGCGGGTGGTCACGGCGCTGGAAGACCCTGATCCGCGTGTTGCGGGCAGGGGGCACGCCATCTTGCGTGAGGCCGGTATCACAGTGACAACGGGGGTGATGCAGTCCGAAGCCCTGCGTGCCCATGCGGGTTTTCTGAAACGGGTGCAGGATGGCCGTCCGATGGTCACCCTGAAACTGGCCAGCAGTTTTGACGGTCGTATCGCCACGGCAACCGGAGAAAGCCAGTGGATCACCGGCCCCGAGGCACGGCGCATGGTGCATCTGCAACGCGCGCGCCATGACGCGGTGATGGTCGGCGGCGGCACCGCGCGGGCGGATGATCCAACGCTAACGGTGCGTGATCTGGGCATCGCCCGCCAGCCGGTGCGTATCATTGCCAGTCGCACTCTGGACCTGCCGCTCTCGGGCAATCTGGCCCGCACCGCTGGCGATGTGCCGCTATGGCTCTGCCACGGGGATGCCGCCGACCCCGCATTGGTCAGCGCATGGTCGGGCATGGGCGCCACCCTGATCCCTTGCGCCACCCGTCAAGGCACGCTTGATCCGGCCTCGATCCTGA
>CAZIDQ010000100.1:3640-5825 GCA_964538015.1 uncultured Marinosulfonomonas sp. | reverse complement strand
TAGCGCCG
Organism: uncultured Marinosulfonomonas sp.; assembly: GCA_964538015.1. Lineage (GTDB taxonomy): Bacteria > Pseudomonadota > Alphaproteobacteria > Rhodobacterales > Rhodobacteraceae > Profundibacter. The sequence continues at coordinate 5,817 of CAZIDQ010000100.1, read as the reverse complement.
CCCTGCATCTTCTTCTTTTCTGAAATACCTCCGCCGGAGGCAAAAGCGCGAGCCCCGCAAGGGGCGAGCGCTTGGGGCGATGCGCAAAGCGCAGCGCAAACCCTGCTCAGGAATGCTGCCCGAACAAATCCACAGTCTGATCCATCAACCGCGTGCGGGTTTCCGGCCCTTCCATCAGCACTTCGTGCTCGGCCCCGTCAACCATTTTCAGCCGCCCATCCGGCCAGTCCTGCATCCGTTTGATCACCGCTGCCGTATCCACTATCCGCTCGTTTGTACCCAGAAACGTCAGTGTCGGCACCTTCGGGGCCTCCATCGCCATCAGGTTCCGGGTTTCGGTCAGCGCCTCGAACAGCCAGTTCATGCTTGGCCCACCCAGTGCAAACCGCGGGTGTGCCGCGACCTGTTCCTGCAACAGCGCATACATGTCAGGATCGGTGGTCAGCAGGTTATCCTCGAACGGAGCCACCGACACATAGCTTTGCGCACTGGTCCCCGGCGCATATTTATGCCCCATCCCGACTGTGCTGGTCGCCCATGTAATCCCGCGCGCCAGCGGGCGCATCACGGGGCCAATCAAAATTCCCCACATAGGCGCACTGAAAACCGAGGCCTTCACATCCAGCCCGTCCACCAAGGATCGCAGCGCAATGCAGCCGCCCATCGAATGGGACAGCATGAAATAGGGCTGCGGCATCTCCAGATCCCGCGCCGCCTGCACCATTGCCGCCACATCGCGCTGGTAATCGGCAAATTTTAGCACATGGCCAGTGTCGGGATCATCCAGCATCCGGTCGGCCAGCCCCTGACCGCGCCAGTCTACCACAATCGTGGCATAGCCGCGCTGCCGCAGATCACCGGCAACCAGACCGTATTTCTCAATATATTCGGTGCGCCCGGGCATCAGCAAAACCGTGCCCTTGGCCCCTTCGCTCCAGACACCCACACGGATGCGCACCCCGTCATCCGTATCCAGCCAATAGGCAGCACCCCCATCAGGGGCGCGGGCGACATCTTCGTAAAGGGGGGCGTTTTCCATGATTTACGACAGGACCGAAGCCAGCTTCATCGCCATGCCCATATCGCCGTCAATCATCAGCTTGCCGGTCATAAAGGCCGCAGTCGGGTTGGTTTCGCCTTCCAGGATCGACTGGAACACATCGGCATCTGCCGTCAACGTCACATCGGCATCATCATCGCCTGCGCGCGCGCCGTCATTGTCAATGATTACGGCCCCCTCATCGCCAATAACGAATTTCGCGGTCCCGTCAAATCCACCGGAAATCTTTTCGTTCAGGGCGGCAACGGCCGTATCAATCACTTCGCTCATGGGTCATCCTTTTCAATTCGTGAACATCGGGGTCTCGCAACTTGTCGATGCATGGTTTAGACTTGTCCCTGTTATGAGCATTATCAACCCTATTCACAAACGTATCGTTACGGCATTCGCTTTTACAGTCATGTTTTCCCTACCTTTAGGGGCGCAAGAGGTGACTGTGGACGAATTGTTTGATGAATTGCAGCTGGCTCCGGCTGAGCAATCCGACAGAATCACCAAACAGATCGAAACCCTTTGGTCGCAAAGCGGATCGGCCTCGATGGACCTGCTGTTAAAACGCGGTGTAGATGCGCTGCAAGAGGGGGATACACAGGCCGCGATCGAACATCTAAGTGCGCTGATTGACCATGCGCCGGATTTCGCCGAAGCCTATTTCACCCGCGCCACAGCCTATTTCGATTCCGGTTTTTTTGGTCCTGCCGTGGCTGATTTGCATGCTACCCTTGCGCTGAACCCACGCCATTTCGGGGCGCTGACGGGGCTGGCTTTTATTCTTGAGGAAACGGAAAAACCCCAAAAGGCACTGGCGACCTATCGCAAGGTATTGGAGTTGGTGCCGCATGACGAAACAGTGCAAGAGGCCGTTTCGCGGCTTGAAGGTGTGGCGCTTTAGGCGCTGAACGGGTTGGATAGATATGCTTGACGACAACCGGATCACGGCCGTTCTGGGGCCAACTAACACCGGCAAAACCCACTACGCGATTGAACGGATGCTGGGGCATCGCACCGGCATCATCGGCCTGCCGCTGCGCCTGCTGGCGCGCGAGGTTTATGACCGCATTGTTGATTTGCGCGGCCCGTCCGTTGTGGCGCTGGTCACCGGCGAAGAACGCATCGT
>CAZIDQ010000100.1:0-3540 GCA_964538015.1 uncultured Marinosulfonomonas sp. | reverse complement strand
TGCGCCGTGATCGTCTTAGCGAACTGGTCTATGCAGGCTCCAAGAAAATCAGCCGGATGCCCGGACGCAGCGCCATTGTCGGGTTTTCGGTGGATAACGTCTATGCCATCGCCGAACTGCTGCGCCGCCAAAAGGGCGGGGCGGCGGTGGTGATGGGGGCGCTGTCGCCGCGCACCCGCAACGCGCAGGTGGAAATGTATCAAAACGGCGATGTCGATTATCTGGTGGCGACTGATGCCATCGGCATGGGGCTGAACCTTGATATCAACCACGTCGCCTTTTCCTCGCTAACCAAATTCGATGGCCGCCGGATGCGCCCGCTGCAACCCAATGAGTTGGCCCAGATCGCCGGTCGCGCGGGGCGCTATATGCGCCACGGCAGTTTCGGTGTGACCGGTGAAGCGCCCCTGATGGACGACGGCGTGGTCGATGCCATCACCAACCACCGTTTCGCGCCGGTGAAGAAGCTGCAATGGCGCAATACGGGGCTGGAATTTGGCAATGCGGCCCGCCTGATTGCCTCGCTCGAATCCCCCACGGATGACCCTTGGCTGACCCGCGCCCGCGAGGCAGACGACCTGATGGCGCTAAAAACACTGTCCGCGCGCGATGATGTTGCGGTGCGGATTGGCGGCCCGCAAGACGTCAAACGCCTGTGGGATGTCTGCCGTATTCCCGATTTTCGCGGCATCAGCCATGCCGAACACGCGGCTATCCTCGAGCAAATTTTCGCGTATTTACAACAGTATAACCGCATTCCCGACGATTGGCTGGCCCGACAGGTCAAGCGACTGGACCGCCCCGAGGGCGACATCGACGCGCTGTCAAAACGCTTGGCGTTTATCCGCACATGGACCTATGTTTCCCAGCGAAAAGGCTGGGTCGATGACGAAACCCATTGGCGCGGGGCGACTCGCGCTGTAGAAGACCGGCTATCGGACGCGCTGCATGCGCGGCTGACACAACGATTTGTTGACCGGCGCACATCCGTTTTGCTGCGCCGGTTGAAGCAGAAGGAGGGCCTCGTGGCCGAAGTAAACGACAAAGGTGAAGTGACGGTCGAAGGGCAACTGATTGGCCGTCTTGAGGGGTTCCGCTTTACGCAGGACAAAACCGCCAATGCCGACGAGGCTAAGACCCTGCGCGCTGCCAGTGTGGCAGCCCTTGCGCCGCAGTTCCATCTGCTGGCCGACCGGTTCTATAACGCGCCCGATACGGAAATCGACTTTACCGAACAGGGCGGGTTGATGTGGGGCGAACATGCCGTGGGCAAGCTGGTGTCGGGCGATGACGCGCTGAAACCGCAGGTCGTGGCGTTTGTCGATGACGAGGCCGGCGCCGATGTCGCCACAAAGGTACAGCGCCGCCTTCAACATTTCATCGACCGCAAGGTCGCGACATTGTTTGAACCGCTGTTGAACCTGTCCAAGGACGACACTCTGCCGCCGATCGCGCGTGGCTTTGCTTTCCGGATGATCGAAAATTTCGGCATCGTGCCACGGTCCGAGGTTACGGCCGAGGTCAAGGATCTGGATCAGGACGCCCGCGCCACACTGCGCAAACACGGCATCCGCTTTGGCCAGTTTACCATTTTCATGCCGCTGCTGCTGAAACCCGCCCCGACGCGCCTACGTCTGGTGCTGTGGTCGCTGGCGCATAAACTGGACGAATTCCCCGAAAGCCCGCCACCGGGTCTGGTCACCATCCCGACCGAAAAAGATGCGCCAAAGGGTTGGGATACCATGTCCGGTTACCGCGCCGCAGGCAGCCGTGCGATCCGCATTGATATGCTGGAACGTCTGGCCGATATGCTGCGCGCCGAAAACAGCCGCAGCGGGTTCGAGGCCAACCCCGATATGCTGTCGATCACCGGCATGACGCTGGAACAGTTTGCCGACCTGATGCAGGGGCTGGGCTATAAGGCCGAAAAAGGCGAACGGGTTAAGGTCAAGCCTGCGCCGGTTGGGGAAGCCAAGGCTGACGAGGGCGAAAAGCCCGCCGAGGAGACCAAGCCAAAAGGCGAGGCCGAGGCCAGCGAAGCACCTACCGAGGCGGCACCTGAAGCTGAAGCGCCCAAGGAAACCGCTCCTGAAGCCGAAGCACCTGCCGAAGCTGAAGCGTCAAGCGAAGACGCCCCAGAAATGGAGGTCTTCTATACCTTCACATGGGCGCCCAAACGCCAAGGCGGCGGCGAACGTCGCAAGCCGCAGGGCAAGGGCAAACCGCGCGGCAAACCGCAGGGCAAACGCCCACCACGCGACGGGGCGAAAACCTATCAGGCACGCCCGCCCAAGAAGGAAAAGAAAATTGATCCCGACAACCCCTTTGCCGCAGCACTTATGGGGCTAAAGGACAAGGGCTGATCCGTGGCTGACGCGCCGGATAAGGGCCGCGTCGACAAATGGTTGTGGCACGCGCGGTTTTTCAAAACCCGCTCGCTTGCCACCAAGCAGGTGACGGGCGGCCATGTGCGCCTGAACGGGTCGCGGATTTCCAAGGCATCGGTCACGGTTTCGGTTGGTGATACGCTGACTTTTGCGCAAGCCCGCCGCATTCGGGTGATCCAGATTGCGGCGATTGGCACCCGCCGTGGCCCTGCACCCGAAGCACAAGCACTCTACCTTGATTTAACTCCGCCCGAGGAAAAGCCCGAACCGACAGCTCAAATCGAACGAAAGGGCCGCCCAACCAAGAAAGATCGTCGCACAGCGCGCATTTTACGTGGTTCTTACCTTGATTGATCGCACACAAGCGAATAGTCAGGCGCGGATGGTTGAGATTTCAGAGGCTTCCCATGACCTATATCGTCAATGACAAATGTATCGCCTGCAAATACACCGACTGTGTCGAAGTTTGCCCCGTGGACTGTTTCTACGAGGGTGAAAACATGCTGGTCATCCATCCGGATGAATGCATCGACTGCGGTGTTTGCGAACCGGAATGTCCAGCGGACGCGATCCGCCCCGACACCGAACCGGACACGGACAAATGGGTTGAATTCAACCGCAAATATTCCGAATTGTGGCCGGTGATCATTGAGAAGAAAGACCAGTTGCCCGAGGCCGAAGAACGCGATGGCGAAGACGGCAAGCTTGAGAAATATTTTTCCGAGAAGCCGGGTGAAGGCAGCTAAGAGCGATTCGTTCAGGCCCGCATTCACGGGCTTTTTCGTATGGTTTTTGCACGAAATATTGGCCGTTATTCCCTGTAAAACAACGTCGATTAGCCGACCTGGTATTGCCGCGCTTTAAATAGGGCATAATTTCTGCTATATTAACTGGTGAAATACATATCGAAACCTGTAGCCACCCTCGGTGCTGATTGCCTGACGGGTGGTTTATTGTCGCCTGATTACTGTCTGATTTGGTGATGTTAAACCGAGGAAGTAAACTGAATGAGCAAGTCGAAGAAACTGGATTTTCGTCCTAACGAGTTTGTTGTGTATCCGTCCCATGGTGTGGGCAAAGTTGTTTCGGTCGAGAAACAAGAGGTTGCCGGGTTCGAACTGGAACTGTTTGTGATTGCCTTTGAAAAAGACAA
>CAZIDQ010000099.1:0-9604 GCA_964538015.1 uncultured Marinosulfonomonas sp. | reverse complement strand
GAAAGCGCTTCGCCTGTGAACTCTCACGTAAGTAGCTAATTAACGTGACAACACCCCCCCCGAGCGTTGCGTTAACATCTGGCAAATCCAGATTAGTTGCAACAGGCCGCTTTAGACGCTTCTGTTTTGCTCCCGCTGGATCATACCGAATAAATCGCGTGGATCGTCGGGGTCGGCAATCATGTCCAGATGTTGCCACTTATCGGTGATAGCAATTTTGTCGCGCAACCAGCGCAGGGCCGAAAAGTCCTCGATGGCGAAGCCTACGCCGTCAAAAAGGGTGATCTGACGCCCCTCTGTACGCCCTTTGGTGGCACCGGTCATCACTTGCCACAGCTCTTTTACAGGATAGTCACTCTCCAATTGCTGAATTTCGCCTTCAATGCGGGTTTGTGGCGGGTATTCAACAAAAATTTCCGAGCGCAGTAGAATATCTTTGTGGATCTCGGTTTTGCCGGGGCAATCACCTCCAATGGCGTTGATATGTACACCTGCGCCGACCATGTTATCGGTCAGGATTGTGGCGCAGAGTTTGTCTGCGGTACAGGTGGTGATCACTTCGGCCCCCAGAACGGCCTCTTCGGGGGTTTTGCAAACCGTGATGTTCAGGCCCGCGGCTTCAAGGTTCGTTACGCATTTCGCGGTTGCAGCCGGATCAACATCATAAAGCCGCAGGTTTTCAATGCCGCAGATGGATTTTAACGCCAGCGCCTGAAATTCCGACTGGGCACCGTTGCCGATCATCGCCAATGTCCTGGCCCTTTTGTGGGCAAGGTATTTGGTCGCAACAGCCGACGTTGCCGCTGTGCGTAATGCCGTCAGAATCGTCATTTCCGTCAATAACACCGGATAGCCGGTATCGACCGAGGCCAGCAGGCCAAAGGCCGTAACGGTTTGTAGGCCTGCTTTCATGTTTTTCGGGTGACCATTGACGTATTTGAACCCGTAATCAATGCCATCAGAGGTTGGCATCAGCTCGATTACCCCTTCATCAGAATGGGAGGCAACGCGCGGTGTTTTATCAAAAGACGGCCAGCGGCGGAAATCTTCTTCGATATATTCGGCTATCTCGATCATGCAGGTCTCAACACCGATCTCGAGGATCAGGCGCATCATGTTTTCCACGCTCACGAATGGCACCAACGACAGGTTGGCATTTGGGTTCGTCATGTCATATCTCTTTGTGATTGCTAGTATATTTCTTCGTAAGCTGCACAGCGTTCAGCTGTGTCCTTGCCCTCAAGGTAAGTCAGCTCGCCCCGTTTATGGGCCGTATAGACGGCGGCAAAATCATCGGGGAACCAGCCGCAAACGGTTTCATTGCTTTCAAACCGTTGCAAGGCCAGTTCAAGCGATTCCGGCAGGCGGACATAACCGCGTTTTTCCAGCTCCTCGGTTGAAAGCGAGGCCAGATCTTCTTCGGTGACAGCAGGGGCAGGCAGGGCGTCTTCGATCCCCTGCGCACCGGCATGCAGGATTGCCGCCAATGCCAGATATGGCGAGGCCGCTGCATCGGCTGCGCGGTATTCAAAATTATACTGGCGCGCAATGCTGGACGGATCCGTGGCTGTAACCGGACAAATACGCACCGATGCTTCGCGGTCCCGAAACCCAAGGTTGTTGAACGCCGCAGACCAGCGGTGCGGGGTCAGGCGCAAGTAAGACACGTCAGAGGGGGCCGTTAAGGCGATGATACTGTCCAGGTATTTTAGCACCCCCGCGACAAACGAGGCGGTAAGCGCCGACATTCCAGCCACGCCGTTTTCGTCGTAAGTGACCGGCTTGCCGCACTCGTCCAGAAAACTGATGTGGATATGCACGCCATTGCCAACCCCTTCGGGATCGCGAATCGGGGTGAAGGTAACGTCTTCGCCCAACCGTTTTGCCGTCATGCGCGTGACCTCGCGCAGGATCACGGCACTGTCCGCCGAGCGCACACCGTGGTCGGGGCCATTGGTAACTTCGTATTGGTTGGCACCATATTCTTTCATAAAGGTATCAGGCTCTAACCCGCCCTTTTCCAGTGCGGCCATCAGCGCCTCTCCAAATTCGCGGCGCTCGGAAAAGCCGTTCAACGAATAGGCCTCGCCGGGTTGCTCGCCGCCGGTTTTGAATTGGAACTCATGCTCGAACGCTGAGACAAGGCTAACACCGCCCGCAGTTTTAAGCCGCTTAAGCGCGCTTTTCAAAATAGAGCGCGTGCAGAAATCCCAAGGCTTGCCGTCAAGATCAGTGATATCGCCCAGCATAAAGCGTTCAACGGGGCCGCCGTCTTCAAAATCCAGTTTCACATTGGTGTCGGGATCGGGGATCAACAGCAGATCGCCAAGCGCACCAAACGGGCTGTCGGCGATGGCATCAAAACAGGTGATCATCACATTGGTCGGCGTCCAGCCAACGCCCTTTTTCAGACGCTTTTCCAAATCGGATACCGAAAATGCTTTGCCTCGGGTCTTACCGGCAACATCCGAAGTGGCGGCAAATATAAGCGGGTTTTTAATCATCATTGTTCTCTCTAAAATCCAGCCGCACGGAATCCCATTCCTTGATGCGGGTTTTGGTTTGATCCCAGTTTTCTTCGGCTATTCGGGCCAGAAGTGCCTCAAGCAGCGCCAGCGCTCCGGTATAGCTATCCCACAGGGTTCCACTGTCGATCGGCACGGCCAGCACCTCGCTAGCCTGTCCGGAAATTGGCGAAAGCCATTGATCCGTCATCAAGACCACCTGCACATTTCTGGCCTCGGTGGTTTTTTTGGCAAGAGTTGAAAGGCTGGCCTGATAGCGGCGGAAATCAACAATGAACAACACATCGCGCGAGCGCATGCGCAACAGATACTCCGGCCAGACCTCGGGGTCTGGCGGCACATGAAACACCTTTGAACGGATCTGGCGCAAATGGCGCGACAGATGCAGGGCCAGTGTGTCGCTCATCCGGCCTCCAATTATGTAAATATTGCGCTTTTCATCCGCCAGCAATTCGCAAACGCGTTCAAATTGCACTTCCGAAACGGCTTTGGTCGCATCCTTTAGTACAGCGCCGGCGCGATCAAGGAAGCTTTCCAGAAATGCCCCATGGATCGGGGCGCTTGCCTCTTGCAGCTCCACCGGAGAGCGCTGTCCCTCTTTTAGCTCGGTGATAAGCTGGCGCTGAAATTCCTGAAATCCGTGAAATCCAAGCTTGGTCACAAAGCGCGAAATGCTGGGGGGAGAGGTGTTTGCGGCTTTGGCAAGCTCTTGTATCGGTTCGAGCCCGGCAAAAGGGTAGTCAAGCAAAAGTGCCGTGCATAGTTTGCGCTCGGTCGAGGTCAACTCATCTGACAATTGCTCTATGCGTTCACGAACCTGCATTTGAATCCCCTTTAAATCAGGTAGATCACTGTGAAAATATAATGTCAAATTAATAATACTAATTGACAATGAAATTAATGTGTCAATAGATTGAGGCAACTGAAAGATAGGATTCTAGATGATAACTTCACCTCGCATACACTTGATCGCGTCGATCTCTGCCATCCTGTTGGTCGTTATTGTGGCGTCTGTTTCGGCGATGATGATCGGCACGGCAAGCGAGCGGGTTTTGACTGTGTTCTTCATATCATTGATCGCGGTGGTCGGTATGGGCGTGTATAGCGGCAATTCCGGCATCCTTAGCTTTGGCCACCTGTCTTTCATGGCGATCGGGGCCTATGCGGCCTCGTTGCTGACATTGCCTGCGCAGTTGAAAATAGCGACATTACCGAAACTGCCTGAATGGCTGGCGACAACCGAAATGGGGCTGTTGCCTGCAACCATCATAGCGGTGCTGCTGACCAGCGTGGTGGCGCTGTTTGTTGGTAAAGCCATCGGCAAGCTGGAAGGCTCGGCCACGGTCATTACCACATTGGGGTTGTTGATCATCGTTCACGGCATCGCCATTGGTTGGCGCGATGTGACGCGCGGTTCGCAGACATTTTTTGGTATCCCGCGCGAATCCACCCTGTGGGTGGCGGCGGCGGGGGTTGTTATTGCCTTGGTTGCTGCGCGTATTTACCGGGATTCTATTTCAGGCCTACGCCTGCGCGCCGGGCGTGAAAACGCCATTGCGGCCAGTGCTGTTGGGGTGCGCATCCAGCACGAGAGGCTGGTTTCTTTTGTGCTAAGCGCTGCTCTGATGGCGCTTTCGGGGGCGTTGATTGCACATTTTCTAGGGGCCATTAGCCCGAAAAAATTCTATTTCACTGATACATTCCTGTTACTGGCGATGCTAATTGTCGGCGGTATGACCACCGTAACCGGCGCCATAACGGGGGCTGTAGCAATCACAATTGTGACCGAGGTTCTGCGGCGGTTCGAAGGTGGGTTTTCTTTGGGTGGTCTGGAAATGCCCGCCGTATTCGGCACAACACAAATCGGTATCGGTTTGATCATCCTGTTTGCCATGTTCCGCAAACCTGATGGTCTTGCGGGCCTGAAGGAATGGGAGGAGCGCGTGTTTCCTGTCCGGCACAAACCCGCGCCTGCATCTGACAAAAAAGAAACGGTGCAAAAGGCCGAGCCCTTGGTGGCGCGCGGTATGACCATGCGCTTTGGTGGGCTTGTTGCCGTGAACAATGTGGATCTCACCTTGAATTCGGGTGAGATCATGGGGCTGATCGGGCCGAATGGATCGGGTAAAACCACATTGATGAACATGCTTTCGGGCGTATTGGCGCCCAGTGAAGGTGAGTTCCACCGTGGCGATGAAGAGCTGGCTGGACTGGTTTCGCACCAAATTGCAGATCGCGGCATCGCGCGGACATTCCAGAATATCCGACTATTTTCAAACCTGACAGTGTATCAAAATGTACTGGTAGCAGGCCTTTCCACCAAAGGCGGCAAGGGTGCAGAGGCGCGCGCTATGGCGGCGATCAAGCGTATGGGTGTGAGCGAATTCTTCGGTGACGATGCAGGCACGCTTTCTTATGGCGACCAGCGGCGGGTCGAGATTGCCCGTGCCTTGGCTTGCGAGCCCTCACTGTTATTTCTAGACGAGCCAGCCGCCGGTATGAACCGCGAAGAAACCGACAGCCTAATGGAGACTTTGCGCGGCCTGACCCGTGATTTGGGTATTGGTATTTTGCTGGTGGATCATGATTTGAAACTGATCAACCAGTTATGTGACCGCATTGCCGTTCTGAATGAGGGTCACATGATCGCACAGGGCACACCAGAAGAAATTCGTCAAAACCCTGCCGTGATCGAAGCCTATCTCGGCCCAAACAAACAAGACTAATAAAACCCAACCGGAGGAAGACCAATGAAGAAGACTCTACTTGCATCAACCATAATGACAGCTGCGGCATTTGCTATGCCCGCAGCTGCCGAAACCCTGACGATCGGCCTTGCCACGGCCCAGACCGGCGGTCTTGCTGGCTATGATGGTCCGGTGATCGAAGGTCTGCACATCGCGGTTGACGAGATCAACGCAGCCGGCGGCATTGATGGCCACATCATGATCGAGCTGATCGAAAAAGACGTGCGCTCTGACGCGGCCCAAACTGCGATTGCGGTGCAGGAATTGGCAGATGCAGGCGTATCTGTCATCGTTCTGCCTTGTGACGCTGATCCGGCACTCGCGGCAATCGGCACCATTGCTTCGGCCCAAATCCCTGCGATCTCCACCTGTGCTTCTTCACCGACATTGCCAATGATTGGCGGCGATTTCATGTTTGCCAACTTCCCTGGCGACAATGTGCAAGCCACTGTTTCGGCCAGTTGGGCGCATGAGCAAGGCTTTGAAAACGGCTATATCATCTACTCGCCCGACAGCCAGTACACCACTATGCCGCTATATTTTGCCGATGTGTTCAAGGCACTCGGCGGCACCATGTTGGGCCAGGACACCCATTCTATCGGCCAGCAAGATTTTTCCGCCATTGCCACGCGCATTGCGGCCCTTGACCCGCAACCGGATGTTATCATGACCGCATCCTACGAGCCTGATTTTCCGTCCATGCTGAAGGCCCTGCGCGCTGCCGGAGTAACAGCGCAGATGATCGGTTCAGACGGCATCGACAGCCCGACAACCTTCTCGCTGGGTGATGTGGGCGAAGGCGTGGTGTTCACCACGGCAGGCTATGCCACTGAAGGCAGCCCGTTGGCCGCATTCAACGCCAAATATGAAGCGGCTACCGGAAATGCGTCGGAAACAGTGTTTAATGCAGTTGGCTATGACTTGGTCACGGTTGTTGCCGCTGCGGTAACTGCTGCGGGTGGATCTACCGATCCGGTTTCCATTCGGGATGCAATGGCAAACCTTGAAAACGTGCGCGGGGCCACAAGCCTGATCACGTATAAAGGCACCAATGGGATGCCCGTTCGAGAGGTTACTCTGATCCGGGTCAAAGACGGCGCGCGCGAATTGGTTGGCCAACCCAGCCCGGACGCGGCACTGATCCCAGCCCCACGTATGCAATAAGGTAGCACCCCCATGACATCGCTTCTTTCGGTACAATCACTAAAAGTACAATACGGCCCGATCCAAGCTGTGCGCGGGGTTGATTTTGAAATCAAGGAAGGCGAAATCGTCGCCTTCCTTGGCGCCAACGGGGCGGGTAAATCCTCGACCTTGAATGCGCTGGTCGGTTTGGTTCCTGTGGCCAGCGGCAAGGTGTTTTTCAAAGGCGAAGACATAACCGATTGGGCCCCGGAATCTCTGGCGCCTGCCGGTATGACGCTCTCACCCGAAGGACGCCGGATTTTTGGGGCGTTAAGTGTTGCTGAAAACCTGCGCATGGGCGCTTACGCGATCAAGGATAAAGAGGTCATTCAGGCCGCATGGGACCGGGTTTATTCTCTGTTTCCTATCCTGCATGAACGCCGCGATCAGTTCGCCGGAACCCTGTCGGGTGGCCAGCAACAGATGTTGGCGGTTGGCCGCGCTTTGATGAGCAACCCGAGCCTTTTGCTGCTGGACGAGCCATCACTGGGCCTTGCCCCGAAAATCGTTGGCCAGATTTTTGACCTGATTTCACTGTTGCGAGACCAAGGTGTTACGCTGGCGCTGGTTGAGCAAAACGTCTCGATGGCATTGGAAATCGCCGATCGGGGCTATGTTTTCGCCAGCGGAGAAATTGTCGCCTCGGGGTCTGCAGCGGAACTCGTCGAATCTGAAACTCTACAATCTGCATATTTAGGGGGCTGATAAATGGATCTGCTGCTACAACAAACTGTTAACGCTTTTGCCCTCGGCGGAACTTATGCGCTGTTAGCCCTTGGATTGGCTGTGGTATTTTCCATTATGGGCCTGATCAATTTCGCCCATGGCGAGCTGATGACCATTTCGGGCTACACCTTGATGTATTGTGGTATTGCCGGGATATCCTTTGTTCTGGCGGTTCCAATAGCCATTGCCATGGCGATGATTGCGGCGGTACTGATGGAGCGCATCGCGTTTCGGCCCGTGCGAAACAGCTCTGGCGCAACGATGTTGGTAACGTCCTTTGCGATTTCCATGATCTTGCAGGTCCTGTTCCAAAACTTCATCTCCACCCGCTCGCAGCCGGTTATCCTGCCACAAATACTGTCGGATTCCGTGACCATCGGCGGCTTGGTCATTGGTGTGAATAAAATCGCGGCGATTGTTGCCACCATCGTCATGCTGATCTTTCTGGATATCTTTATGAAGCGCCAGAAAACCGGCATTGCCATGCGCGCCGCTGCCGAAGATTTCGGCGTTGCACGCCTTATGGGCATCCGCGCAAACACCGTTATTGCGGGGGCTTTCGCGCTGTCGGGCCTGTTGGCCGGGGTTGCGGCGGTGCTATGGGTTTCGCAGCGCTCGTCGGTTGCCCCGCATATGGGGTTTCTACCGGTGGTCAAAGCCTTTATCGCCGCAATCCTTGGCGGACTTGGCAGCCTGCGTGGCGCCGTGGCCGGGGGGTTCCTGCTGGGCTTTATCGAGATTTACCTCGCCGCGTTCCTGCCGCCCGAATTGCAGGAGTTCCGCGAACCCATTGGCCTGAGCCTTGTGGTTGTTGTCTTGTTATTCCGTCCCAACGGCTTGATCCCTTCGGCATCTCTCAAGGCAGAAAAGGTATGACTGTATCATCCGGCATTAAGGCTCAAAGCCTGTTGGCCAAGGGCGATCCAAACCCTGTCGAAATTATCAACGGCCATAGCGATCATCCGTTACTGTTGATCTGTGAACATGCCGGACAGGGGATCCCGAAACGGTTAGGGGATTTGGGCATTAGCCGCAGCGCGTTGGACGACCACATCGGTTGGGATATCGGGGCCGAGGCCGTCACACGCGCCATGGCGCAGGCTGTGGGTGCGCCTGCGGTAATCCAGCGCTACAGCCGCTTGGTGATTGACTGTAACCGGCCCAATGATGCGTCCGACGCAATGCCGCAAATGAGTGACGGCGTTGAAATACCGGGTAACTTGAATCTGGATGCAGCCGCACGGGCGGCCCGGGTTGACGAGATTTTCAACCCCTTCCAGAATGAAGTTGCCCACTTCTACGAGAAATTCGAACGCCGAATTGTCTTGTCCATTCACAGTTTCACACCCTTGATGGGGGGGGTCAGCAGGCCGTGGGAAATTGGTTTTCTGTTTAGAAAAGATACACAAACCTCGACCCATCTGCACCGATCTCTCAAAGAGACTAATCCCGAACTGACAATCGGGATGAATGACCCCTACCAGATTGATGAGGCGTCTGACTGGTTTGTTCTCCATCATGGCGAGGCACGAGGTATTCCCCACAGCCTGATTGAAATCCGCAACGATCAGATTCGAAGCGCTGAAGGACAGGCTCACTGGGCAAGTATCCTTGTGAACGCGGTTAATCGTTACCTAGAGGAGGCCTGATATGACCCTGACACGAGACCTACCATTGGTTACAGACCGATCCGCGCTGTTGTTTATCGATGTTCAAAATTTTTCAACCCATCGTGACGGTGCCGAATTTGACGGGCTGACGGATGCAGAGTTTGATGCAAAACATGGTTGGTTGTTTAAGCAGCTCAAAACCGTGATTCCCAACATGCAACGCCTGCAAGCGGCGTGCCGCAAGGCAAATGTCGAGGTGATGTACACCACCATCGAAAGCCTGACACTGGACGGGCGCGACCGCAGCCTGGATTATAAAATCACTGGATTTAACGTTCCAAAGGGGTCGTGGGATGGCAAGGTGATTGACCAGATCGCACCGGTTGGTGACGAGATCGTCATCCCCAAATCATCATCCTCGGTATTTGTATCGACCCATATTGATTATGTGCTGCGTAACCTTGGGGTCAGACAATTGGTGCTATGCGGATTGCTGACAGATCAATGTGTTGAAAGCGCCATTCGCGATGCCTGTGATCTGGGGTATTTGGTAACACAGGTGACCGACGCTTGCGCCACGGAAACGCAGGCGCGTCAGGATAATTCGATTTCAACAATCAAGGGATATTGCAGGCAAGTCACCACGGAACAATTGATTGCTGAGTTGGGCGGATAAAAGGGTTCTGTCGCAAAGTTTCCGTGTTATTTCCTTATTGGTTGTTTTCTGCGATACGCTTGTCAAAAAAAGCTATCGGCAGGGTGTTGTCACGTTAACCGTGTTCATTTGCTCTGCCTGACTTTTCCCAATATG
>CAZIDQ010000098.1:1174-9653 GCA_964538015.1 uncultured Marinosulfonomonas sp. | reverse complement strand
GCCTCGGGTTTGGCCTCGCGCGCCATATGGTCCAGCACGGCGTTGACGAATTTGGGTTCGCGCCCGTCCGGAAAGAACGCCTTGGCCACATCCACATATTCGTTGATCACCACCTTGGGCGGCGTGTCCATGCGCAGCAGTTCGGCACCGGCAGCGCGAAACAGGGCGCGCAGGGTCGGGTCAATGCGTTTCAGAGGCCATTTGGCCACCAGCGCGCGGTCGGTCATCTGGTCGATTGGCGATTGCGTGGCAACGGCATTTTCCAGCAGGTCGCGGAACAGGTTAACGTGGCCTTCGGCCATTTCGTCACCGTCATAGGTGGCGCCGAAACGGTGATCTTCAAATTCCTGACGCACGGCGTCGATGGTTTGGGCGGAATGCTCCATCTGAAACAGTGCTTGCACCGCGTAAAGGCGGGCGGCAGATTTCATTTGGCGTTTATCGGTCATGCTGTATTAGGTCCGTTGTCGGGGCCGCCATCGGCCATCAGGAATTCTTCGGAGGCGGGTCTGAACCCGATCCCTTTCGTCTCGCGGCCCCATTTGCGCGACAATGCCACCAGATGCAAGGCCGCAATTGCAGCACCGCCACCTTTGTTCTGATCAGCGGGGTCGGCACGGACCTCGGCCTGGCCACGATTTTCGACGGTCAGGATGCCGTTGCCGATGCAAATACCGGCCAGCCCCATCTGTGACAACATCCGGCTGCTGTCGTTGCAGACGGTGTCGTAATGGGTGGTTTCGCCACGGATCACACAGCCCAGTGCGACGAAGCCGTCAAAATTGCTGGTGCGGTCGGCAATGGCGATGGCGGTGGGGATTTCCAGCGCGCCGGGCACTTCGACCAGATCACAGGTGACCCCTGCCCCTTCAACCGCCGCCTTGGCACCGGCCACCAGATTATCGGCGATATCCTTGTAGTAGGGCGCAACCACGATCAGCAGCTTCACGGGCTTGTCAAAGCGGGGCAGCGGCGGTGTGTAGTGCTGTTCACTGACAGCCATCAGATCATCTCCTTTGGAATGGCGCGGGTGCCCTCGATGGACAGCCCGTAGGCCTCAAGGCCAACAACCTTGGGCAAAGGAGAGTTGGTGGCCAGCACCAGCCGTTTCAAGCCAAGCGCCGATAATATCTGCGCGCCAAGGCCGTATTGCTTCAGGGTGCGCGGCGCTTCTTCGTCCTCATCCGACAGTTTCATTTCGGTATCGCGCAGCAGCACGATCAGCCCGCGCCCCTCGTCCGCGATCATCTTCATGGCGGCGGGCAGTTCGCAGGCAGGGCTGGGGCCAAGGCCCAGAACATCCTCGAGCGGGTTCAGGGCGTGCATACGCACCAGCACGGGGTCCTCACCCGTAATGTCGCCCTTGGACAGCACGATATGTTCGGCCCCTTGCGTTTCATCGGTGAATATCCGCATCATCCAGTCGCCGCCAAATTCGCTGCTCACGGCCCGCACGGCGGTTTCATTCACCAGATGGTCATGGCGGCGGCGATAGGCGATCAGATCGGAAATGGTGCCGATTTTCAGATCATGGGATTTGGCAAATTCGATCAGGTCGGGCAGACGGGCCATGCTGCCGTCCTCGTTCATGATCTCGCAGATCACGCCCGAGGGGTTCAGACCGGCCAGACGGCTGACGTCCACGGCGGCTTCGGTATGGCCTGCGCGCACCAGCACCCCGCCTTCGCGGGCACGCAGCGGAAAGATATGGCCGGGGATGGCGATGTCGGCGGCGGTTTTGCTTTGGTCGATGGCGACGGCCACAGTGCGGGCGCGGTCATGGGCGGAAATGCCGGTGGTCACGCCTTCGCGGGCCTCGATCGACACGGTAAACGGCGTGTCATAGCGGCTGGAATTGCCCGAGGCCATTTGCGGCAGGCCCAGCGCGTCGATGCGCTCGCCCGTCAGGGTCAGACACACCAGACCACGGCCGTGTTTGGCCATAAAGTTGATCGCCTCGGGCGTGGCCATTTGCGCGGGGATCACCAGATCGCCCTCGTTCTCGCGGTCCTCGTGATCGACAAGGATGAACATGTGGCCGTTGCGGGCGTCCTCGATGATGTCTTCGATCGGGGAAATGGCGGTGGAAGTATCGGTCATTGATGTGTCCTGTTCAGACGCTAAAAAAGGTTTCGGCAGTTAGGTATCCGGCCAGACGGCCAGCGGCGCACCAGTCGCGTTCCAATGCGGTGTCGCCTATGGCCACCACGCGGTCAGCGGGCAGGTTTTGCGGCGCAAGGGCCGTCAGCAGAATGGCGCGGGTTTCGCCCCATGTATGGTGCAGGCCCGGTGCGGTGATGATGGTGTCCAGCGGGAGGTCCGCCTTGACGGCGGCGCGCTGCATATCTTGCGGGGTTAGCGGCGATTGCACGGCGACCAGACGGCCGCAACGTTGCAGTGCGGCCAGTTTTTCGCTCCGCTCCGCAGGCAACCCGCCGTTTGCCTTAAGCAGACGCAGCGCATTTGAGGAAAACAGGAACGCCACCACATCATGGCCACTTGCAGCGCGGATCGAGGCATAGGATTTGTAATCCAGCCCCAGTTCGGCGGCCCGTTTCACGCGGCGGCGGATCACTTCTATCGGCAGTTTGGGCAGCAGTTCGGCGCGGGCCTTGCTCCAGCAATGTTTGCGAAAACCTATGCCGGTGGCCATTGTCGGGCCGTTGTTGTGGCCAAGGGTCATTGGCCCCACTCCCGCAATCGCGCAACGTAACGGGCCAATGTGTCGATTTCCAAATTGACCATATCCCCGACACCTGCGTCGCCCCATGTGGTCGCAGCTTTGGTGTGGGGGATGAAATTGATGCCAAAATCGGTGCCGTTTACTTCGTTCACCGTCAGCGACGTGCCGTTCAGCGCGACCGAGCCTTTGGAGGCGATGAAACCGGCCAGCGCATCGGGCGCGCGCAGGGTGACGCGGGTGCTGTCGCCTTCGTCCTGCATGGCAATGATTTCGGCCAACCCGTCCACATGGCCCGACACGATATGACCGCCCAGTTCATCGCCGACCTTTAGCGCGCGTTCCAGATTGACACGTTTGCCACTGGCCCATTTGCCAAGGTTGGTTTTGTCCAGCGTTTCCGCCGATATCTGTACGTCAAACCAGTTCTGCGTATCCGTGCCCAGCGCCACAACCGTCAGGCAGACGCCATCACAAGCGATAGAGGCACCAATGTCGATGCCCGCCACGTCATATCCGGTGCCAATCCGCGCCTGCATATCGCCGCGCATCTCGACCGCCAGAACCTGACCGATATCCGTGATAATCCCTGTAAACATCGCCATACTCCTGTTTGCCTGCCAGACCTAGCCGCTGCCGATCAAACGCGCAATACCGAGATACATGCGAAATGCCGCAGGGATTGTTTGCTAATTAACCTTAATTTAAAGGAAAAATCCACATAAACGACCTGTACGTGACAATCAACGAAACTGCGTGACAAGACGCGTACTTTGGTTAAAACCAATAGCGTAGTAACAATTTGTAGGATGTAATGGGCAAGGTAACCGGCGCTGACCGCTGTTTTCTGTTTCTTCAGGGGCCGCATGGACCCTTTTTCAACCGCTTGGGCAAAATGCTGCGCACTGCGGGGGCGCAGGTGTGGCGGGTCGGGTTCAATGCGGGGGATCGTGCCTTCTGGTCCGACAAAAGCAGCTATATTTCCTTTGAGGAACCGCAGGAAAACTGGCCGAACCGCTTTGATGCAATTATCGCCGAAAAAGGCGTGACCGACATCGTTTTGTATGGGGATACCCGTTTTATCCATACCGAATCTGTAAGACGCGCCAAAGCCGCCGGAATAACGGTGCATGTGTTCGAAGAGGGCTATTTACGCCCCTATTGGGTGACTTACGAGCGTGGCGGCAGCAACGGCCATTCCCGCCTGATGGATATGGACATCGAGTACATGCGCAGGGTTCTGGCCAATACCGAACTGATCACACCCGAGGCACCGGCCCATTGGGGTGACATGCGCCAGCATGTTTTTTACGGTGCACTTTACCATTGGTTCGTGATGTTCAAAAACGGCGCCTATCGCCATTTTAAACCGCACCGCGATCTGGGGGTGGTGGCCGAATTCCGGCTTTACTTGCGCCGCTTGCTGATGATGCCCGCGCATTGGATCAGCCGCATGGTGGCAACCCGGCGGATCATGCGCGGGGGCTATCCTTACCATCTGGCGCTGCTGCAACTGGAACATGACAGCAGCTTTCAGGCGCACAGCCCGTTTGGCTGTATGTCCGAGTTTCTGGAACTGGTAATCGACGGCTTTGCCAAAGGCGCGCCCGCCCACCATCACCTTGTTTTCAAGGCGCATCCGCTGGAAAACGGACGTCTTGGGCTGCGGCGGCTGGTGCGCGATCTGGCCGCGAAATACGGGGTTTCAGCGCGGGTGCATTATGTACGCGGCGGCAAACTGGCACAGTTGCTGGACCACGCCCGAAGCGCTGTTACGGTCAATTCCACCGCCGCCCAACAGGTGCTGCGCCGCGGAATTCCGCTAAAGGTGTTTGGCGATGCGGTGTTTGACAAACCCGAATTTGTCTCCACCCTGCCGCTGGAAGAATTCTTTGACCACGCCAACCGGCCAGACGTGCGTGCCTACAAGGAATATCGCCAGTATTTGCTGGAAACTTCGCAAATCCCGGGCGGGTTTTATTCGGCCCGGGGGCGCGATCAATTAATGCGTCTGGTGGTCGATATGGCGCTGGCGGCACAGGACCCTTACGATGCGCTGGAAACCGGGAACGCGGCACCAAGGCAACAGTTACACATTGTTAACTAGTCCAGACCCAATCAAAGACTAGATTAAACAGCCTGTTTCCCGTAGGTTGCCGCCCAGACTTGAGGCATTTCGCATTTCAGCAAAGGAGACCCGGCAGTGGGCATTACGGGTTCAAAATGGGCTAGAGCAGTAGCCATCACCGCAGCGCTTGGCATTGTGTCTTCGTGCGGATTACCGCGTTCTGGGCCAACAAAACGCGAGATTTACGCTGGTTCAGTGCAAAAAGACGGTGACGCGTTTGTCGTGACTGTCAATAATCACGTCACCCGCGAAACGGCATCCGTCCCCGCGCTTGGCTTTTCAAGTGCCTTCAAACACGCCGGTGTTGTCGGCTCGGATACGATTCGTCCGGGCGATACTTTGGGCCTGACAATCTGGGAAAACGTCAGCGATCCGTTGCTTGGCGCCCCCGGAAGCAGTGCAACCCCCTTGCAAGAAGTGCAGGTTGACGGGGCCGGCTTCATCTTTATCCCCTACGCTGGCCGTGTGCGTGCCGCAGGCAATACACCCGAAGCCCTGCGCCGAATTCTGACCGCAAAGCTGGACAAACAAACCCCAGATCCGCAGGTGCTTGTCACCCGTCTGGCCGGTGATGGGGCAACAGTTTCGATTGTGGGCGGCGTTGGCGGTCAGGGTGTTTACCCGATTGAACGCCCAACCCGTACCCTTAGCGCCATGTTGGCCAAGGCTGGCGGCATCTCGGTCGAAGCAGAGATCGCGCAGGTTACCGTGATTCGCGGCAACAAGCAGGGTAAAATCTGGTTTCAGGACTTGTACAAACACCCTGAACTGGACATCGCATTGCGCGGTGGCGACCGTATCCTGATCGAAGAAGACACCCGTTCATTCATGGCCCTTGGCGCGACTGGCTCGCAAAGCCGCGTGCCGTTTACCGCACAATCATTATCCGCCCTAGAAGCGATTGCCCAAGTCGGCGGCCTAAGTTCGAACTTCGCCGATCCAACCGGCGTATTCGTGTTGCGAGATGAATCTGCCCACGTTGCCAATGCCGTATTGAACCGCAAGGATTTGCGCGGCGAACAGCGCATGATCTACGTGCTGGACCTGACCGAGCCGACAGGCATGTTCCAAGCGCGTGATTTTATCATCCGCGATGGCGATACGATCTATATCACTGAAGCACCATTTGTTCAGTGGAGCAAAACCCTGTCGGCATTGATGGGTACTTTGAATTCGGCTGACTCAATCAACACATTGGCTGGCAACTAACCACCGATGCATCGACATGACGAAACACAGGCCGCCGGTGGGGAAACCCGCCGGCGGCTTTTTGTATATAACGGCGGGTTCCTGACCCAAAGCCGCATCCGGCGGATTTTGCAACTGGCGGGTTATGATATCAAACTGGGCAAGCCATCAGGCGGGGATATGGTGGGGGTCTGGGGCAAAAGCCCGACGTCACCAAGGGGCGAAGCAGTGGCCAGTCACACCGACGCACCGATTTTGCGGGTCGAGGATGCTTTTCTGCGATCTATCCACCCGGGCCGGTCGGGCGAACCACCTTTGGGCCTGTTACTGGACAAATGCGGCGTGCATTTCGACCCTTCCACCGTCAGCGATCTGGAAACCCTGCTGGCCACACATCCGCTGGACGACACCGCCCTGCTGAACCGCGCCCGCAGTGCGATGGCGCGGATCAAGGCGGCCGATCTGTCAAAATACAACGCCCATGACCCCGACATCCCCCTGCCCGCCCCCGGATATGTGTTGGTGATTGACCAGACCAATGGCGATGCCTCGGTCACCGCCAGCGGGGCCAATCGTGCCAGATTTCAGGAAATGTTGGTGTTTGCGCAAGAAGAACACCCCGGCGCGCAGGTGATCATCAAAACCCACCCCGAAACATTGGCGGGGCACCGCAAAGGATATTACAGCGCCTCGGATGCCAGCACGCGGGTGTCTTTGCTGACCGAACCGGTCTCGCCCTGGGCGTTGATGGAAGGGGCGATTGCAGTTTATACCGTGTCCTCGCAATTGGGGTTCGAGGCGATCATGGCGGGTCACAAACCCCGCGTTTTTGGCACACCGTTTTACGCTGGATGGGGGCTGACACAGGATGAAACCCCGCTGGCGCGGCGCCAAAGGGTGCTGACGCGGGCACAACTGTTTGCGGCAGCGATGATCCTTTATCCGGAATGGTATGATCCCTATCGCGACCAGTTGTGTGCGCTAGAGGATGTGGTGGATGCGCTAGAAGCGCAGGTGCGGGCGTGGCGTGAAGACCGACACGGATATGTGGCAACAGGCATGCGCCTTTGGAAACGCGCGCCGTTGCAGGCGTTTTACGGACGCTACCGGAAGATGCGGTTTGTGAAGGGGGCGGAGAAGGCCCGCGCTTTGGCCCAGCAAAGTGGTGCAAGGCGGATGGTTTGGGGAGGTAAAGAAACGGCAGCGGACGAGGCGCGGTTGCGCATTGAGGACGGCTTTCTGCGCTCGCGCGGGTTGGGCGCGAACCTGACTGCACCGCTGTCGCTGGTGGCCGATGATCTGGGGATTTACTATGACCCGAGCCATGAAAGCCGTCTGGAACGGCTGATCGCGGCTTCGGTTCATTTTGGCGAGGTTGAGCAGCACCGCGCCAAACGGCTGATCTCCTGCCTGACCCACGCGGGGGTTAGCAAGTATAATGTTGGCAGTGCAGGTTTGCCGGAATTACCCAAGGGGCGACGGATACTGGTGCCGGGACAGGTTGAAGATGATGCATCCGTGTTGAAGGGGTGTTTCGAGGTGCGCAGCAACCTTGATTTACTGAAACGGGTACGAGCAGAAAACCCCGATGCGGTGATCCTGTACAAACCCCACCCCGATGTCGAAGCAGGCCTGCGTGAAGGGGTGATGGCGGCGGCGGATATAGCGAAATACGCCGATCTGGTGCTGGAAGATGCCAACCCCGTGGCGTTGATTGAGGTGGTGGACGAGGTCTGGACCATGACGTCGCTCCTGGGGTTCGAGGCCCTGTTGCGCGGGCGCGATGTGACCTGTCTGGGCATGCCGTTTTACGCCGGTTGGGGGCTGACGCGGGACATGGCCGAGGTGCCGGAGCGGCGGCAAGCTTCGCCAACATTGGCGCAGATGGTGCATGCGGTGCTGATCGATTATCCGCGATACTACGATCCGGTGGCTGACCTGCCCTGCCCACCCGAAGTGATTGTGGAACGGTTGCAGCACAGTGAATTGCCGCCGGAACGATTAAGGTTGCGTCTGCTGGCAAAAGTTCAGGGTATATTTGCCAGCTATGCGCATTTGTGGCGCTAGCAGCAGGGTTTGTGCCGCCTGACGGCGTCACCCAAGGCTCGCCCCTGACGGGGCTCGCCTGATGCCTGCGGCGCAGGTATTTAGGAAAAGAAGAAGAGGGGACCCTTGCACTGTCCCCTGATGCGCCCTTATGTGGTTTGAAACAGTCACAAAGAGGTTCCCTTGATGTTCAATGCTTTCCCTGCCCCCGTTTTTGACGCAACTTCTGCCGCTGGTGGCGTCGGTGATTTCGGTGATCTGCCGGAATGGGATCTGAGCGATCTGTACCCCGCGCCGGATGCGCCGGAATTTGCGCGGGATATGGAGTGGCTGGAAAAGGCATGTGCCGATTTTGCTGCGAAATACGAGGGCAATCTGGCTGATCTGGATGCCGCGGGCTTGTTGCAATGCGTGCAGGAATACGAGGCGATCAGCAC
>CAZIDQ010000098.1:0-1074 GCA_964538015.1 uncultured Marinosulfonomonas sp. | reverse complement strand
ACCCGTGAGCTGGCACGGGTGTTTGGTGAAAACGTGAAGCTGTTTTCACGGGTGCACAACACCTTGGCCAAGGAAAAGGCGGTCGAGGATCAGTGGCGCAAGATGCCCACCCCGCAGACCGGCCGCCATCTGTCAAACCACGTGGAACCCGAAGTGGTCGAGGCACTGCGCAACGCGGTTGTTGCCGCCTATCCGAAACTGTCGCACCGCTATTACGCGCTAAAGGCCAAGTGGCTGGGGCTGGAGACGATGGAAGTCTGGGACCGCAACGCGCCCCTGCCGATGGAAGACACCAAAACCGTTGACTGGGCGCAGGCCGAGAAAACCGTGCTGGATGCCTACGCCGCCTTTGATCCGCGCATGGCCGAGATTGCCAAACCGTTCTTTACCGATGGCTGGATCGACGCGGGCGTGAAACCCGGCAAGGCGCCCGGTGCCTTTGCCCATCCCACCGTCACCACCGTGCACCCCTATGTGATGCTGAACTATCTGGGCAAACCGCGCGATGTGATGACGCTGGCGCATGAATTGGGCCACGGCGTGCATCAGGTGCTGGCGGCGGATCAGGGTGAATTGCTATCCTCGACCCCGCTGACACTGGCCGAAACCGCGTCGGTGTTTGGTGAAATGCTGACCTTCCGCAAGCTGCTGGAGGGGGCGCAAACGCAAGAGGAGCGCAAGGTGCTGCTGGCGGGCAAGGTCGAGGATATGATCAACACCGTGGTGCGCCAGATTGCCTTCTACGATTTCGAGTGCAAACTTCACGCGGCACGGGCCGAAGGTGAATTGACACCGGACGACATCAACGCGCTGTGGATGTCGGTGCAGGCCGAAAGCCTTGGCCCTGTGTTCAACTTTGTCGAAGGGTATGAAACCTTCTGGGCCTACATCCCGCATTTCGTGCATTCGCCGTTCTACGTCTATGCCTATGCCTTCGGCGACGGTTTGGTAAACGCGCTTTATGCGGTTTACGAGGAAGGGGACGCCGGGTTTCAGGACAAGTATTTCGAGATGCTGAAAGCGGGTGGTTCCAAGCACCACAAGGAGCTGTTGGCGCCGTTCGGGCTGGATGCA
>CAZIDQ010000097.1:0-9653 GCA_964538015.1 uncultured Marinosulfonomonas sp. | reverse complement strand
GGGCCAAGGCGCATGGCCTTGGCGCCGGTGCCCAGTTTGAAACGGGCAAGGCCGGGGGCGTTTATGGTGTCGATCGTGCCAAGATCAATCTGTTGTATGCCGCTATCGGCGAAATCCTGAAACGCGCGCCAAAGGGCCAGCCGCGTGGCCGAGTATTTCCGGCCCTGTGGCGTGGTTTGGGCGATGTGATAAGTGGCGGTGTTGCCGTGGCGCAGGAACAGCGCGGTGGCAAGGGTTTCACGCCCTTTGCTGACAGTGATCAGGCGTAAATTGTCGGGGGTCAGGGTGTGCCATTGCCGGGTGAACGCGGCGGGCAGGGCGCGATAGGATTTTGCGAGCTGCTGTTTTTCGTCACTCTGCAACAAGGGGCCAAGGGCTGTGGCCGGACAGGCAATGTGGCGGGTGCGCAGGTTTGATTGTTCCGCTTTACGCAAGGCATTGCGCCATTTTCCATGCAGGGATTGCACCATGGCGGGCATGGGCAGGATGGCATGTGTTGCCGGTGTTGCCATCGGGATCAGGCGCAGGGATTTGACGGGGTCCGTCAGGGTGAACAGGCAAACGCGCGGGCGCTGGGCGGGCAGGGTGCGGCGGATCAGGGCCAGCACACGGGCGCGGTTGCAAGTGGTCAGCCACAGTGGGCCACGGGTGACAAGCGACAGATGCATCACGCCGCCGATACGGCGGATCAGGCATTGGCAGAGTGCCACGGCGGTACCGTTTTCCCGGACAACCGCCCGATGCACCTGCCCGCCAAGCGCAACATGCACTGCGCCATAGGTCCAGCGCTGTGGCATGGACGCGCGGGCGCGATCTGCCAAGGCTTCCCAGTCTGCCTGCCCGTAGTGGTTCCACAAAATTTCCATAGCTCTGTTAACGCATTGAAAACCTAAATCGTGGTTAATCATGGCAAGGAGATTGCTATGAAAAAATGGAAAACCACGGTTATGGGCGTCACGGCGGCCTCGGCACGGCCGGACTGGCGCGGGTATCTGGTGCTGGGGATTGTGTTCAGCGGGCCGTTTATGGCGGTGGCGTTCGGGGTGGAATTTGCCTTGCGCTGGGGCATTCAGCCCTGAAATGCAAAACCCCGACGCGAATGGCCGGGGTTTTATCTGATTGACAGAGGTGCGTGTTAGCTCTTTTTGTTCATCCGGTTCTCGATCAGCTCATCCACCACACTTGGGTCGGCAAGGGTCGAGGTGTCGCCCAATGCACCGTAATCATTTTCGGCGATTTTACGCAGGATGCGACGCATGATTTTGCCCGAACGGGTTTTGGGCAGGCCCGGTGCCCACTGGATCAGATCGGGTTTGGCGATCGGGCCGATTTCGGTGCGCACCCACTTTTCAAGGTCTTTGCGCAGTTCGTCCGATGGCTCGACCCCGTTCATCAGGGTGACGTAGGCATAGATGCCCTGACCCTTGATGTCGTGCGGATAGCCAACCACGGCGGCTTCGGCCACATCGACATGCGCAACAAGGGCGCTTTCGACCTCGGCGGTGCCCATGCGGTGGCCGGAAACATTGATCACATCGTCCACACGGCCGGTGATCCAGTAATAGCCATCGGCATCACGGCGGCAGCCGTCACCGGAAAAGAAGTAGCCTTTGTAATCCGAAAAATAGGTTTTCTCGAACCGTTCGTGATCGCCATAGATCGTGCGCATCTGGCCGGGCCAGCTGTCGGCGATGGCCAACACGCCTTCGCCCACCACGTCGGAAACTTCCTTGCCTGTATGGGCGTCCAGCAACACGGGTTTCACACCAAAGAACGGCAATGTGGCCGAGCCCGGTTTGGTCGCGGTTGCGCCGGGCAGGGGGGTGAGCATATGGCCGCCGGTTTCGGTCTGCCACCAAGTGTCGACGATTGGCAATTTGCCCTTGCCGACAACATCGTTGTACCAGTTCCAGGCCTCGGGATTGATCGGCTCGCCCACGGTGCCAAGCAATTTCAGCGACGACAGATCGCAGGTGGTGACCGGATCATTGCCATAGGCCATCAGCGCGCGAATGGCGGTGGGGGCGGTGTAGAACTGGTTGACCTTGTGCTTTTCGCAAACCTGCCAGAACCGGCTGGCATCGGGATAGGTGGGCACACCTTCGAACATCAGCGTGGTGCCGCCGTTGGCCAGCGGGCCATAGATGATATAGCTGTGGCCGGTGACCCAGCCCACATCGGCGGTGCACCAGAACACATCGCCATCGTGGTAATCAAAGGTGTATTGATGCGTCATTGCCGCATAGACCAGATAGCCGCCGCTGGAATGCTGCACGCCCTTTGGTTTGCCGGTTGAACCGGAGGTGTAAAGGATAAACAGCGGATCTTCGGCGTTCATCGGGCGGGGCGGGCAATCGGGGCTGGCGGTTTCCATCAATGCCAGCACGTCAACATCGCGGTCTTGAATCCATGTGGTTTGGCCGCCGGTGTGTTTCACCACCAGACAGCGCACCTTGTCCGAACAGTGCAGCAGGGCCGCATCGGCATTGGATTTCAGCGGGGTCTTGCGCCCGCCGCGCGGGGCCTCGTCCGCAGTAATCAGAACGCGGGCCTGACAGTCGTTGATCCGGTTGGCCAACGCATCGGGGCTAAACCCGGCAAACACCACCGAATGGATCGCGCCAATGCGGGCGCAGGCCAGCATGGCATAGGCGGCTTCGGGGATCATCGGCATATAGATGATGACGCGTTCACCGCGCATAACCCCTTGGGACAGCAGCACATTTGCCATCCGGTTCACCTTGTCGTACAGATCGTTATAGGTGATGTGCAGGGCCGGTGTTTTTGGGTCGTCGGGCTCAAAAATAATCGCGGTCTGATCGCCGCGGGTTTCCAGATGCCGGTCGATACAGTTGGCAGCGACGTTCAGTGTGCCGTCCTCAAACCACTTGATATCGACCTTGCCCAGCGTGAAATCGGTGTTCTTCACTTTGGAATAGGGTTCGATCCAGTCAAGGCGTTTGCCGTGCTCGCCCCAGAACGTATCGGGGTCCTGCATCGAGGCCTGATACATGGCGTCGTATTTTGCCTTGTCCGCATGGGAATTGGCGGCGAATTCGGCTGAGGGCGGATATGTTTTATCGGTCATTTTCAGGTCTCCGGAGACTTGAGTTATCAATAAGGCCCGAAGTGCGGGCAGCTCAGATTTAGATAGCCAGATATTCGGCGCGAAGCTCGTCGTTTTCCAGAACCTCGCTGGCCAGCCCGTCAAATACAACGGTGCCAGTATCCAGAATTACGGCGCGATCGGCAAGGGCAAGGGCGCGCAGGGCGTTTTGCTCGACGATCACGGTGGTGATGCCTTGCTCTTTGATCAGGTTCAGGGTCTTTTCGATTTCGTCGACAATCACGGGGGCCAGCCCCTCGTAAGGTTCGTCCAGCAGCAACACTTTGATGTCGCGGGCCAGGGCGCGGGCGATGGCCAGCATCTGCTGTTCGCCACCCGACAGGGTGACGCCCTCTTGCTTGCGGCGTTCTTTCAGGCGGGGAAAAAGGTCATACAGACGTTCCAGCGACCAGCCCACAGGCTCGACGATCTGCGCCAGTTGCAGGTTTTCTTCAACTGTCAGACCCGCGATGATGCGCCGGTCCTCGGGCACCAGTGAACAACCAGCCTGGGCTGCCTGATAGGCGCGCATTTCGTGCAGCGGTTGGTGGTCCAGCCAGACTTCGCCGTGGGTCAGTGCCGGATCATCCAAACGGGCGATGGCGCGCAGGGTTGATGTTTTGCCAGCCCCGTTGCGGCCCAGAAGGGCCAGAATTTCGCCCTCGTGGACATTAAAGGAAACGCCCTGAACGATATAGCTTTCGCCATAATAGGCATGGATATCCCAGACCGAGAAATAGGCGGGGGCCGATGCGGTTTTTGCGGTTTGGCTCATGGTTTTATTCCTGCGCCTGTTCGCCAAGGTAGGCTTCTTTTACCTTGGGGTGGCCTTTGATGTTTTCCGGTGTGTCCTCGACCAGTGGCGTGCCTTGGGCCAGAACGGTGATGCGTTCGGCCAAGGAAAACACGACGTGCATGTCGTGTTCAATGATTGCCATTGTGATATCGCGAGTGTCGCGGATGTGTTTTAGCAGATCAATGGTGTTGTTGGTGTCGGCGCGCGCCATGCCCGCTGTGGGTTCGTCCAGCAGCAACAGGCGCGGTTTTTGCACCAGACACATGGCCATTTCCAGCCGCCGTTTGTCCCCACGCGAAAGGCTGGCCGCATGCATATCGCGTTTGTCCAGCATGTTGACATCGACCAGCATGTGTTCGGCTTCTTCAATGATGTCGCGTTCCTGTGCCACGGTTTCAAAGGCGTGCATCCGGAAGGATCCGTCGCGCCGTGCGAAACAGGGGATCATCACGTTTTCCATCACAGTCAGGTCGCCAAAGATTTCCGGTGTCTGGAACACGCGCGAAATGCCCATCTGGTTGATTTCATGCGGCTTGCGGCCCAGTACGGACTGCCCGTCGAACATCACCGACCCCGAGTCAGGGATCAGTTTGCCGACCAGCACATTCAGCAGGGTCGATTTGCCCGCCCCGTTGGGACCGATGATCGCATGCACGGTGTTTTCAGCCACCGACAGGTTCACATCGCCCAAGGCTTGCAGGCCGCCAAAGCGTTTGCCGACATTTTTGACTTCAAGGATACCCATAATCGTTTCTCCTTACTCGGCCACATGTGGCGTGGATTGGGGGTGATGTTCGGGATCGTCCCCGTCGTCTTTGGGTTTGCGTTTGAACTTGTCGCCGATGCGCTTGCCGCCTTCGACCAGCCCGCCGGGCAGGAAGGTGACGACCAGCATGAACATCAGGCCCAGCGTCAGCGCCCAGCCTTCGCCGGTAAAGCGCGAGAAGAACCAGACAACGCCGTCCTGCATGCTGTCAGGCAAAAACGAGAACCAGTTGTGCAGCACATTGTCGTTGATCTTGGAAAAGATGTTTTCCAGATATTTGATCGCACCCGCGCCCAGCACCGGACCCAGCAATGTGCCAGCCCCGCCAAGGATGGTCATGATCACCACCTCGCCGCCAACGGTCCATTGCATCCGCTCGGCACCGGCCAGCGGGTCCATTGCGGCCAGCAGACCACCGGCCAGACCGGCGTACATGCCCGAAATTACAAAGGCGGCCAATGTGTAGGGGCGGGGGTTTAGACCGGTATAGGACATGCGTTGCTGGTTCGATTTCACCGCCCGCAGCATCATGCCAAAGGGCGACCGGAAGATGCGCAGACTTATGTAGAAAGCGATGACCGCAATTACGGCGCAGAAATAGAAACCGACGTTGAAGGTAAAGACATGGCCCAGAACATCCCATTTGTGGGACGAGCTGAGTTCCAGCCCGAACAGGTTGGGGTAGTTTGCGGATGTCGCACTGTCCAGAATGCGCGGATCATTCGGGCGAACCTGCAATCCGGTTTCCCCGTTGGTTAGCGGCGTCAGAACCGAATAAGCCAGACGGTAACTCATTTCTGCCATCGCAAGGGTCAGGATCGAGAAATAGATGCCCGAGCGGCGCAGGGAAATCCAGCCGATCAGCAGGGAAAATACAGCCGATATGATCACGGCAAGGATGATCGCCGGTATAACATTCAGGGTCAGCAGTTTGAACATCCAGACCGCCGCATATGATCCGACCCCCAAAAAGGCCGCGTGGCCAAAGGATAGATACCCGGTCAGGCCGAACAGGATGTTGAACCCCATGGCAAAGATGCCAAAGATCGCCACTTTGGCCATCAGGTCGGGGTATCCGCCGTTAAACTGTGCAAGTCCACTGTTTTCCGAGAAAGGTTGCATAAGGAAGGGGGTGAATGCGGTCATCAAGATCACGATGATCAGGAACTTGGTGTCGCGTTTGTTTAGGCCCAGCATGTTCTTATTCCTCCATCACGCCGCGTTTGCCCATCAATCCGCGCGGGCGAACCAGCAGGATGACGATGGCGGTCAGGTAAATGATAATTTGGTCGATGCCGGGGAAGAACTGTTTGATTTCGTTCATCGAGGCAAAACTCTCGAGGATACCCAGCAGGAACCCCGCCAGCACGGCACCGGGCAGGCTGCCCATGCCGCCGACAACCACCACAACAAAGGACAGAACAAGGAAATCCATACCCATGTGATAGTTTGGCGAATTGATCGGCGCATACATCACACCCGCCATACCGGCCACAGCGGCGGCGATGCCGAACATGATGGTAAAGCGTTTGTCGATGTTGATACCCAGCAGGCCAACGGTTTCGCGATCCGCCATACCGGCGCGCACGACCATGCCGAAGGTGGTATAGCGCAGGAAGGCAAAGACAGCCCCGATAACAACGAGCGAGAAAGTGAAATAGATCATCCGCCAGTAGGGGTAGATGATGGCGTTGGCCTTGAAGCCCAGCAGAACACCGAAATCATAAGAGCCTTTAAAGGCTTCGGGGGCACCCGTGGGGATAGGGTTGGCGCCGAAGAACTGTTTGACAATTTCCTGCAGAACAATTGCCAGACCGAATGTCACAAGGATCTGGTCGGCGTGGGGGCGGTGGTAAAAATGCTTGATCAGCCCGCGCTCCATGATGAAGCCAACGGCGACCATGATCGGGATCGAAAACAGAATGGCCAGCGGGACCGACCAGTCAATGATCAAAGCACCCGTTTCGGGGCCAAACCATGTTTCGACGTATGGGGTTTTGATTTTTGCCGGATTGCCCAGAAAATCAGTTTTTTCCGGATCAAGAACCACACTGGAAATGTTCAGGATCTTTTGTACGGTTACCGCGCAGAACGCGCCGATCATGAACAAGGCCCCGTGGGCAAAGTTCACCACACCCAGTGTGCCGAAAATAAGGGTCAGTCCAAGTGCGATAAGCGCATAGGCGCTGCCCTTGTCCAATCCGTTCAGAATTTGAAGAAGTATCTGGTCCATCATCCCCGCCTGATGTGAATATCAATAGTCCCGGCCGCACGAAGGATCGCGCGACCGGGTGTAGCCGTTTTGAGTGGTGGCTGTTTTATGCGCCCGGGTTACATTTACCCAGTTCGCCACCGGCAAACATCTCGTGATCAGGGGCGTATTCGACCTGTGCACGTGGTGTTACTTCGACGATTTCCAGCAAGTCGAACTCGTTTTCGGGGTTCTCTTTACCCTTCACAACCAGCACGTCTTTGAAGCACTGGTGATCTTCGGCGCGGTAATGCGTCGGACCATTGCCCAGCCCGTCAAAGTCAAAGCCTTCCAGAGCTTCGGCAACGGCACAGGGGTTGTGGCTGCCTGCGCGCTGACATGCGTCGGCATAAAGCAGGGTCTGACAATATACGGTGTGTGCTGCCTGCGAGGGCGGGAAGCCGTATTTGGTGCCAAAGGATTTAACGAATGCCTTTGAGCCTTCGTCGGTTAGCGACCAGTGCCAGTTGGTGGAACCAAAGATGCCTTTGACGTTTTCGCCAGCACCTTTCGCCATCAGGCGTGAATACAGCGGAACAACGATTTCAAAGTTCTTGCCGTTCACTTCTTTGGCACGCAGACCGAACTGCACAGCAGCGGTCAGCGAGTTCACCATGTTGCCGCCGTAGTGGTTCAGAACCAAAACATCGGCGCCCGAGTTCAGAACCGGCGCAACGTAGGAGCTAAAGTCCGTGGTGGCCAGCGGTGTCAGCACGTTGTTGACAGTTTCCCAGCCCACGGCTTCGGTCGCAGCGGCGATCGACGCCTGCTGTGTCCAGCCCCATGTATAGTCGGCTGTCAGGTGATAGGCCTTGCGGTCTTTGCCGTACATTTTCTCAAGCACAGGTGCCAGAGCGGCTGCAGACATGTAACCGTTAAAGAAGTGACGGAAACCGTTGGCTTTCTTGTCTTTACCCGTGGTGTCGTTCGAGTGGGTCAGACCAGCCATAAAGATAACGCCGGCTTCTTGGCACAGACCCTGCACAGCAATCGCCACACCCGAGGAAGAACCGCCGGTGATCATCACCGCGCCGTCTTTTTCGATCATGGATTTGGCCGAAGCGCGGGCTGCGTCCGATTTGGTCTGTGTATCGCCGGTGACGAATTCAACCTTGTTACCAAGGATACCGGTGCCGTCCAGCGCCTTGGAGCTGAACGTGCTCATCATGCCGCCATCGCCGCCACCGTTCAGGTGTTCGACAGCCAGTTCATAGGCGCGCAGCTCGTCGGCGCCCTCGTCGGCATAGGGGCCGGACTGGGGTACGTTAAAGCCAAGGGTAACCTTGCCGTTGCTGGGGGCGTTGGTATAGCCACCGTGGCTGGCCGCCCAGACGTTGCCGGTGAACAGGGTTGGCATTGCCAGACCCGCACCAGCCACCGCACCTGTTTTCAGCAGGCCGCGACGTGTGAGTTTAGAGTTGGACATTTAGTTCCTCCCGTTATCGAGTTTAATCCCGAGTTAGCGTCTGCACCTCCTCCGTGCAGACATGACCTTTTTTACAAGGATGCCGTTATCATCGACGACAAGGGGTTAATCTCGCAACAACTACCTTGAATTACACAACAAAATTGTAAATAAATACACAGAACATAATAGTTTCTTGTAAATAAGTTTTCGCACTTGGTGCGGAACCCCTTGAGAAAAAGAGGAAATACAGATGCCGCGCCTAACATTAACCGGCAACCGGATACGGGCCAAGCGGATGGAAACGGGCCTGAAACAGGCCGAACTGGCGAAAAAGGTGGGGATTTCGCCTGCCTATCTGAATTTGATCGAGCACAACAAACGCAGAATCGGCGGTAAACTGCTGCTGGATCTGGCGCGGGAATTGCGGGTTGAGCCATCTGCCCTGTCGGAAGGAGCCGAGGCCGCGCTGTTGGCCACCCTGCGCGATGCGGCCAGTCAGTCCGACGGCGCTGAACTGGCACGGGTTGACGATTTTGCAGGGCGGTTTCCGGGCTGGGCCGGTGTGATGGCAACACAGCATGCGCGGATCAACCGGCTGGAGCATACGGTGGCCACGCTGACCGACCGTCTGACACATGACCCGTTTTTGTCGACATCCCTGCATGAGGTTCTGTCCACTGCTGCTGCCATCCGTTCAACCGCATCCATTCTGGCCGAAGGTGATGCGGTCGAGCCGGAATGGCAGGCACGGTTCCAGCGAAATCTGTTGGAAGACGCCAAACGACTGGCCGAGGGGGCCGGTGCGCTGGTGTCTTATCTGGACGGGGCAGGGGATGTGGAAAGCACATTAAGTTCACCGCAAGAGGAGTTGGAAACCTATCTACAGGCGCGGGGTTATCACCTGCCCGAGGTCGAGTCGGGCCAAGAGGTGGCGACTGATGGGGCCGTGGCCGATTATCTGGCGCGGTATCGGGCGGATGCTGTGGCTTTGCCTTTGGCCCCGTTTCAGGCAGCGGTGGCCGAGGGGCTGGATCCGGTGCAATTGGCGGTGCGGTTCGGGGTGGATTTGGCAACAGTGCTGCGCCGCATGGCCAGTTTGCCGGACGTTGACGGGCTGGCGTCTGTGGGGTTGGTGACTTGCGATGCTTCCGGTGCCCTGCTGTTTCGCAAACCGGTCGAGGGGTTCCCGATGCCGCAATTCGGCGCGGCCTGCCCATTATGGCCGCTTTATCAGGCCTTGTTGCGCCCACAAGTGCCGATCCGCGCGGTGGTGCAGCAATCGGGGCGGGATGCGCCGCGGTTTTTGACCTATGCGGTGGCGCAGCC
>CAZIDQ010000096.1:0-9679 GCA_964538015.1 uncultured Marinosulfonomonas sp. | reverse complement strand
GGGTGATGTGCCAGAGGTAATCCAGCACCTTGCCGATCATCGACAATTCGTCAAAATTATTCGAGGTCAGCCCGCGCAAGGGGAAGATTTTCCAGTATGATCCGCCCGCAAACAGCACCAGCAGCAGGATGGCAAACAGGAAACCGGGGATGGCATAGGCGACGATAATCGCACCCGACGTCCATGTATCGAACCGGCTGCCGTCTTTGACCGCCTTGCGAATACCCAGCGGAATCGAGATCATATAGGCAATCAGGGTGGACCACAGGCCCAGCGTAATCGAAACCGGCATCTTTTCGATCACCAGATCAATCACCCCGACACTTCGAAAATAGCTTTCGCCAAAATCAAAGCGCATGTAGTTCCACATCATGTTCAGGAACCGTTCCAGCGGCGGTTTGTCAAAGCCAAACTGACGTTCAAGATCGGCAATGAATTCGGGCGGAAGGCCCCGTGCACCCTGATAACGATCATCGCCACCAACGCTGCCACCACCGGCATCACCGCCACCCGCGATGGTCTGGAACGCATCACCTTCGCCTTCAAGGTTGGCAAGGATTTGTTCAATCGGGCCGCCCGGCACAAACTGGATCAAGGCAA
This sequence comes from uncultured Marinosulfonomonas sp., assembly GCA_964538015.1. GTDB lineage: Bacteria > Pseudomonadota > Alphaproteobacteria > Rhodobacterales > Rhodobacteraceae > Profundibacter. The sequence continues at coordinate 9,079 of CAZIDQ010000096.1, read as the reverse complement.
AGTTGATGATCATAATCCCGATCAGCGTCGGAATGATCAGCAGCAATCGCCGAAGTAGATATGCACCCATTTACCTGTTGCCTGCTCTTGTTATTGAAACGCCCCTGCGGCCTTTAGGGCCGCGGCTTTTTCGGGGTTATACCACCAGATCGACAATTCCCCCAAGCTGGTTTTTGGCGGGGTGTCTTTGTAGGGACGCTCGAACATATTGTAGTAGGCGATGTTGTGACTGGGTTTGTACCATTGCGGCACCCAGATGTGCATCGCCCGCAATACGCGGTCCAACGCCTTGACTGCGACAGTCAGATCCTTGCGCGATGTGGCGCCTTCGATAGTTTTAATCAGGGAGTCCACCGCCGGGTTATTAACCCCTGCAATATTGCGCGACCCCTTAAGGTCTGCGGTGCTGGAGTCAAACATCCCGCGCAATTCAATCCCCGGCGTTTCAGACATAGAATACCGCCGTGTTGTCACGTCGAAATCGAAATTCTTCTCTCGGTCTTGCGCTTGTGCTGCATCCACACGAGTGTAAACCGCATCAACTCCCAGTTTTTTCAGGTTTTCAACAAAAGGGTTGATGATCCGCTCAAAGGACGGGCTATCATTCAGAATTTCAAGTGATAGTTTTTGACCTGCTGCGTTATAGCGGATCCCGTCATCCCTGACGGTCCACCCCGCCTGATCAAGCAATTTCCCTGCACGACGCAGAAGTTTGCGATCACTTACCTTTTCAGGTTTCGACACCGCAGGCACAAAGGCCGGTTCGGTAAAAACACTTTCGGGAATATCGGCACGAAGGGGCTCTAACAGGGCCAGTTCCGCATCAGACGGCATGCCTTCGGCCTGCATGTCCGAGTTTTCCCAGAAACTGTCGGTGCGGGTATAGATTCCATAGAACAGGCTTTTGTTTGACCATTCGAAATTGAACGCCATGGAAATGGCTTGGCGTACCAACGGGTCTTGCAAATGTTCGCGGCGTAAATTGAACCAGAACCCCTGGGTGCCCGCAGGATTGCCATCGGGCAACTCCTCTTTGATCACCCAGCCTTTTTCAATCGCCGGGAAATCATAGGCCGTGGCCCATAGCTTTGACAAAAACTCCTCACGAAACCCATAGGCACCACCTTTGAAGGCCTCGAAAGCAGCTGTGTAATCGGCGAAATACTCCACCTTGATCACGTCAAAATTGTTCTGCCCCACATTTACCGGCAAATCCTTGGCCCAGTAATCATCCCGCCGTTTATAGGCAACCGAACGCCCAGCATCGACCGACAGCAATTCATAAGCCCCCGACCCCAAAGGTGGCTCTAGCGTGGATTCGGCAAAATCACGATTTTCGTAGTAGGCTTTGGAAAAGATCGGGATGCCCGCCGCTGTCATCGGCAATTCGCGTTTTATTGCGTCTTTTGCAAATGTGAATTTCACCGTCAGATCATCCAGCGCTTCGGCCTTTTCAAAATCCTTGAACAGAACCCTGTAAGACGGCGCGCCCTTTTCAATCAGTACATTCATCGAAAACACCACATCTTCGGCATGCACAGGGGTGCCATCAAAGAATTTTGCCTCGGGACGCATATGAAAAATCACCCATGACCGGTCTTCAGGGTATTCGATGGTTTCGGCCACCAGACCATACATCGCATCCGGCTCGTCCAGATTGCCGGTCATCAGCGTGTCAAAAAACGCAGTCGAAAGCGTCGCTGCGTTTCCTTTCAGGATATAGGGGGTCAGACTGTCAAAGGTTCCAAAACCCCATGTCGAAAACTCGCCGCCTTTTGGAGCATCGGGATTTACATAATCGAAATAGGGGAAATCGGCAGGATATTTCAGCTCGCCAAAGGTGGAAATACCGTGGGATTTAATGATCTTTTGCTCGGCCCTTGCCGAAGCGGCCAGAAACACCGCCAATGCCAACACCACCATTGCTGTAAAGAAAATTCGCAAACTTCGCGCCGCATCGCGGGTTTCGGTTTTTGCAATGGCCCCGTTTTGGCGTGCTGGCATATTCTGCCCTCCGGTCAGTTCCGTTTGATATTTCCGACTGTTAGCTAATAATGCGCAGCCAAAACAATCAAGGCCCGAATGCCCCGCTAACGCCGAATTGACCATCTCCGCATCCCGAATACGAAAAACCCGCCCAAAAGCAATGGGCGGGTTAAAAATGTCACGTTCACCGGATCAGCCGCCGATGGTCGCCAGATAGGCAATCAGATTGGCGCGGTCTGTGGCCTTTTTCAGTCCAGCAAAGCTCATCTTTGTTCCGGGAACATAATCTTTGGGCTTGGTCAGGAATTCGCTCATCCGCTCGGGGGTCCATTGACCGCCCAGCTCGGCCATTCCGCCGGAATACCCAAACCCTTCGGCTTTGCCCACGTCACGACCAACAACACCAAACAGCGAAGGACCGGTTGCGTTTACGCCTTCTTCCAGTTTGTGGCAGGCTTTGCATTTGCCAAATGTCTTTTCGCCCTTGGCAAGATCGGCAGCGGCCAACAGGTCGTCAAAGGTAGGCTCGTCCGATGCGGCGGCTTCTTCTTCTGCCGGGGCTGCGGCGCCTTCTACTTCGATGGTATAGGCTTGCGTATATTCGTCACCATGGCCACCACCGGTCGCGTAAAGCGCAGTTGCGGCCCAGTTACCAATAAGGAAAAGCAGCAAGGCAGTACCGACGCCACCGACGACTTTTACGATTGTCATTGTGTTGAACATGTCTCTATCCATCCCGTTGAACATTTTGGGTTATGTATCCGCTTCCCCTACCTTATCGCAAGGTGTAGTTAACGCGGCATTACGCCTTTTTTTCTTTTTGTGGCGGGGGAGCATGAAAATGAACGGAAAAATCGCATTTCAGGGCGAACTTGGGGCCTATTCGCATCAGGCATGTGTCGAGGCGCGACCAAATCTGGAGCCTGTTCCCTGCCGAACATTTGAAGACGTGATCGAAACCGTGCGCAAAGGCAATGCCGATCTGGCCATGTTGCCGGTTGAAAACTCGACCTATGGGCGCGTGGCGGATATCCATCAACTTCTGCCCGCTTCCGGGCTGCATATCATCGACGAGGCCTTCGTGCGGGTACATATAAACCTGCTGGCCCCGAAGGGCACCACGATAGGCCAAGTAAAACTGGCGATGAGCCACACAGTTTTGCTGGGTCAGTGTCGCGATTTTCTGGCGGAACACGGTATTCACCGCGTTACCGGTGCCGATACCGCCGGATCAGCCCAGCATGTAGCCGAGGAAAACAACCCCGAACTGGCAGCACTGGCATCCGAACTGGCGGGGGATATTTACGGGCTGGATATCCTTGCCCGCCATATCGAGGATCACGACAAAAATACCACCCGTTTCCTGTTGATGTCGCGCGAACCGGACCTGAAACGGCGCGGGCGAGCGGGCATGATGACATCATTTGTATTCCGCGTACGCAACATCCCCGCGGCCCTGTACAAAGCGATGGGCGGATTTGCCACCAACGGGGTAAACATGACCAAACTGGAAAGCTATATGGTCGATGGCTCGTTTTCCGCGACACAGTTTTACGCTGAAATCGAGGGGCATCCCGATGACAAAAGCGTGCAGTTGGCGATGGAAGAGCTGGATTATTTCACCGATGTGATCACTTTGCTTGGCGTTTATCCCGCCGACCCGCAGCGCCGTTAGGCCAACCGCCCGGTTTTAAACCGGTCCTCAATGTCACTGGCAAAACCGGCCACACGCATCCGGTAGCGCGTGTTCAGCTTGTTCTTGGCAATGCGTAATGACTGGATCATTACCCGCGCTGCCAGCGTTTTCGGCTTGAACTCCAGCACCACGCTTAATCGTGTACGCCCGCGCGACAATGCAACCAGATCCAGTACCGCCTCGCCTTTGATCCCGCTGGACATCGATTTGACCAACACCCGGTTGGGGGAATCAAATTCCATCAGTTCGGCCAGCATTTTGCGTTTCTTTCCGCGAAACGGAAAAGTAATATCCCAGGCGATCAGGGTCTCTGAATAGGTTTTCTGGCTAACCCGCTGAACCTGCGCACCACGCCGCAAGGCGGACCGTTCAAAGGCATCAAAATCCGATACCGCGCGGAAAACCGCATCAATCGGGGCTTCGATGTCTTCTTTGGTGGTGAATTTCATTTTCGGTCCAGCACTTTTCACATGTGCCGTGTTGTTTGCCCTTAATCCAGCTGGTCCGCAAGCCAATGTTGCACCAGAAAATGCGCAATTGCACCGGCGCGTGCGGGTTTTACCACAGGGTGTGCGCCCGCATGAACCTCTAGCATCTCTTCGCGGGTCAGCCACAGGGCGTCTTCGATCTCGACTGGATCAATGGTTATTTCACGACTTAGCGCCACACCTTTACAGCCGAACATCAGGGTGGACGGATAAGGCCACGGCTGGCTGGCCAGATAGTCAACCGCCCCCACCATGATGCCCGCTTCCTCGAACACCTCACGCCGAACAGCACCTTCAATGGTTTCGCCCGGCTCAACGAAACCGGCCAGCAGGGAATACATCCCTTCGGGCCAATGCGGGCTGCGGCCCATCAAAACGCTGTTGCCATGGGTGATCAGCATGATCACCACCGGATCGGTGCGCGGGAAATGCTTGCGCTCGCACGACGGGCAATCGCGTTGCCAGCCTGCCATTGTCATGTCGCTTTCCACGCCGCAGGCCGAACAAAACCGGTGCGTGCGGTGCCAGTCAAACAGCGATTTCGCGCTGGCAATCAGTTCCGCATCGCGAGCGGACAGTTGCGCCATCACGCTGCGCAACTCGACAAACACCTGTCCGGCGGGCAATGCCGGATGTTGCTGTTGGCTGGGATCAATGAATTGCGCCATTTCGGCCTGATCCAGCCCGTCAGGCTCCCAGCCGGAAATATCCTGCGCGAATACAGGTGCGCCCTGATCCATGCCCAGAAACAACCGCCCCGCCGACGCATCCGTAAAAACGGTATGATCCACCCGCAGGCGCACCAGTGCATCCCCGTCAACCAGCACCTTGCCGCGCCAAAGTGCCATAACTTGCGCCCCGTCGCCCGTCCAGAGTTCGGCCAGTTTGGCATCATCCCCACGCAGATTCGCTGCCCGATCCAGACCGGATCCACCAAATGTAACCGACTCGGAATTTCGCATGTTGTTCCCCTCTTCGCTGACTATGTGACACAGCTTTGTGGACAATGACAATTCACAGGTTTGATTGTCTGCACAACCCCAACCAATAGAGGAATTTAATTTGTCAAATCGTCTTTAAGGGTATTGGCAAGATTCAGCTTATCCGATTACGGTTAACCATAAGTCGTGATAGGTTTCCCTTAATTCTTTTCGATGGAATCATAAAGGAGGCTCCCATGACAAACGCAATTAGAACAACAATGACCCGCCGGAAATTTCTGGCCGGAACCGTAGCAGGAACGTCCTTGATCACACTCCATCCTTTTTCCGCCCATGCTGCCGCCAATCAGGCCCATTTGCGCATCATGGAAACCACCGATCTGCATGTGCATATCTACCCCTATGACTATTACGCCGACAAACCGCGCGACACCGTAGGGCTGGCCCGCACCGCAAGCCTGATCAAGGGCATCCGCGACGAGGCAACCAATTCGCTACTGCTGGACAATGGCGATTTGCTGCAAGGCAATCCGATGGGCGATTACATCGCGTATGAGCGCGGCATGAAAGAGGGCGACTTGCACCCGATCATCGCCGCAATGAACACCATCGGCTTTGATGCCTCGACCCTTGGCAATCACGAATTCAACTATGGTCTTGATTTTCTGATGAAATCCCTTGCCGGTGCAAAATTCCCTGTGGTCTCGGCCAACATCGCCACCGAAATGGGCGCCGCCCCGCGGGACGATAAAACGCTGGTAAAACCCTATATTCTGCTGGACCGCACCCTGACCGATGGCGCCGGTGAAACCCACCCGATCCGCATCGGGTTGATCGGCTTTGTGCCGCCGCAAATCATGAACTGGGACCGCCGCCATCTGGAAGGCAACGTGATGACCCGCGACATCGTCGCCACCGCCCGCGCCTATGTCCCCGAAATGAAAGAGGCGGGTGCCGACATCATCATTGCCCTGTCCCATTCCGGGATCGAGGCATCAGCAAGTGACGAGGGGCTGGAAAATGCCTCCTTGCAACTGGCGCTTGTCGACGGGATCGACGCTATCATGTCCGGTCACCAGCACCTTGTTTTCCCTGGCCCCAAATTTGAAGGGCTGGACGGAGTGGACGCAGCCAAAGGCACCCTGCACGGCAAACCCGCCGTGATGGGCGGTTTTTGGGGCAGTCACCTTGGGGTTGTGGACCTGATGCTGGAACGGTCGGGCAATGAATGGAAGATCGCCAGCCATGCTTCGGAAACACGCCCCATATCAAAACGCAACGAGGATCGCAGCATCACGCCACTGGTGGACAGCCAGCAATATGTGCTGGATTCCGTGACAAGGGAACACGAGGAAACCCTTGAATACATCCGCCGCGCCGTGGGCAAAACCGCAGCACCCCTGCACAGTTACTTTGCACTGGTGGCGGATGACCCTTCGGTGCAACTGGTTTCGACCGCGCAGAAATGGTATATCTCCGAGATGCTGAAGGGCAGCGAATATGCCGCCCTGCCGGTGCTATCTGCCGCCGCCCCGTTCAAGGCCGGTGGTCGTGGTGGGCCGGAATATTACACCGATGTTCCCGTGGGCGATGTCGCGATCAAAAACGTGGCTGACCTGTATCTCTATCCCAACACCGTACGTGCGGTGAAGGTAACAGGCGCACAGGTTAAGGGCTGGCTGGAACGCGCCTCAGGGATGTTTAATCAGGTCGAGGCGGGCAAAGCCGACCAGATTCTGCTGAACCCCGATTTCCCCAGCTACAACTTTGATGTGATCGACGGGGTAACTTATGAAATTGACCTCAGCCAACCATCACGGTTTGACGCCAAAGGTGGCGAACTAAACCCCGACGCCAGCCGCATCACCAACCTGATGTATAACGGTGCGCCGGTAACGGACGAGATGGAATTCATCATCGCCACCAACAATTACCGCGCCTCGGGCGGCGGTGATTTTCCGGGCGCCAAGGGTGATACCATCGTGTTCGAGGCCCCCGACACCAACCGCGATGTGATCGTGCGCTATATCGTCGAGCAAGGCACCATCAACCCACAGGCCGATGCCAACTGGCGCTTCAAATCCTTGCCAGACACCACAGTGCTGTTTGACACAGGGCCAAAGGCAATCGACTATATTAATGATGTGAAAGGCGTGGTGATTGAGCCCGCAGGCGATGGCCCCGAAGGTTTCGCCCGTTTCCGCATCAAGCTATAGCGCATCCGGCGGGGCACCCGCGCCCCGCCAACATTAACGAGGCCCGATGAAATATCTGTTCCCCTTGCTGGCGGCATTAACCCTGTCAGCCTGTCAACCTGCCCCCGCCGAACCACCCAAAGGACCGGCCAGATTACTGTTTTCATCCGGCTTTGAAGGGGTCACGCTAGAGCCTTTGAAAGACGGCTATCAAAACATAGCCGGCAGGGATACCCGCACCGGTTTTAGCTGGCCGATCAATATCCTCGGGGCTGTGGACAGTGGTCTGCATATGATCGCACATGACAATCAACAGGCCCTGCGCAACGAAATCCAGACCATCACAGGCCACAATGGCAGCCCCACCCGCGCGCTATATAGTGTTGAAAACTACGAGCACCGCGACGACACCCAGGACCCTTATGAAATTCTGGACATCACCGACGGGCGGCGTGATCTGTATATCCGCTACTGGATCAAACTGGATCGTAGCAGCCTGACCCAGCCAAACAAATGGCGCACGTTTTTTGAATGGAAGACCAAGGACTATGCCAAGGGTAGCGGCTTTCGGCTGATTTCTTTTATCTATACCGATGACGATGGCAAACCCTATTGGGTCTGGCAGGGGGATCGCGATTCCGAACACCCCGTGTGGGAAATCGAGAACCGCAAAATCCCTGTGCCAATGGACGAATGGTTCCTGACCGAATTCTACTGGCACTGGAGCGAAGGCAAGGACGGGCGGGCCTTGTGGCGGATCAACGGGCGGGTCGTGGGCGATCATTTCGGTCCCACCACCCGCAACCACAAACCGATAGATTTCATCATGCTGACGCAGATTTACGGCAATGCCAATCCGAAACACCAGTGGGTGGATGATATCGAAATCTGGGATGGCTTGCCAAACTAGCAACACGCACCTTTACACCCCTTATCGGGCAATAATTCCATAACTTTGCGACGTACATCCATTTGTACATTACAATGGCTAAGAAGCGCTTGCTTGAGCAGTACCCGCCCCCGTTGCACCCGCGATTTTGCGGTTGAAAGATTGATACGCAATGACGCCGCCAATTCGGTCTGCCGCCCGCCGTTCAAATCGGTAAAAAGCAACGCTTCGCGATATTTTTCAGGCAATCTGTTCAGCAAGGGTGCAACACATCTTCCAAAGTCAGTCTCATCTCCTTCTTTGGGCATCGCCAACACATCCAGATCGGCCTCTTGCGTCAGTGCCGTTGGCGTGCGTCCCCGTTTGCGGAAATGATCAACCAGCACAGATCGAGTCACGACAAACAGCCATGCAAGCGGTTCTCGCGCTTGTTTCAGTGCTGCTTCGTTGCGTAGCACCCTCAAGAACACCTCCTGAAGAATATCCTCGGCATCATCACTGCCTGCACGCCGCTGAATATAGCGGCGTAACTGGTGATGAAATTGGCGGAATGCCTCTTCGGAAGTATTCATGTTTTGCCTAGCATCCTAGTGACTGGTCACTGTCGCGAGCGGCGAAAAAGCGTTTCAAATTATCCGGCAAGGCAAACTCCTCTTCAGAGTTCAGTTCTTTCCCCGAACAGCAGGATTCAACACAACAGTTTTCATCGCTAACTGCAAGTTCCGCGGCCGCGGCCATTATCTCGTACACTATCTTGCCAACAGGCGCGGCGTGAAACACATCCCCTTTCCAGTGCCATGTCCGGCAATCCACTGAAATCCCGTCACCAGCCAATGTGCCACAACTTGGGCAGTCGTCTTCTGTTATCGCCGGATCAATATCTT
>CAZIDQ010000095.1:5529-9752 GCA_964538015.1 uncultured Marinosulfonomonas sp. | reverse complement strand
GCAGCCCCCACAACGCGGACGTGTTCGGCCATATGGAAACGGCGCTCGAACGCGCGGGTGGCGATGCCGCGGTGCAGATAGACGCGCTCGTCTTCTTCCTCGGCTTTGCGGGCGGTGACGATCAACGCCCCTTCGCGCACTTCAACCGACAGGTCATCATCGGAAAAACCCGCAACGGCAATGGTAATCCGCCAAGCGTCTTCGCCGGTTTTTTCGATGTTATAAGGGGGGTAACTTTGCTTGCCAGCGTCATTGGTGAACACGCGATCCATCAGATCGGCGATCTGGTCAAATCCGACAGTGGCCCGGTACAGCGGTGTAAGATCAAGATTTCTCATGGTTTTTCATCCTTCTTCAAGCGATAAAATATGTTGCCTTCCGGAATTGGACAGGCTGTCTTTCTAACCGGACCCGTTAAACGGCGTCCGGCTGAAATTTAGATAAGCAAGCAATTTTCCGGTTTCAAGGCCCTAAGGGCGCACAAATTTCGCACCACCGCTGTGCGTCCCGTTGCCCACTTGCAAGTGCCTTGCCCTGAATGTTTTGACAGGCAGAACGCCTTTGCCGGTCCGAAATGCGGTATAAAGATCGCGCACCAACGCAGGAAGCTCCATGCCTAAGGACACTCTTTTGCCGTCATAGTGCCCACCACTGGAAATGATCGACACAATTCGCGCCCGATCGCCGGACATATCGAAAACAGGGGCGCCGGATGACCCGAAAGTGACATCACAGGTGAACGCAATCAGCCCGCCACGCCGCCCCAGCACCCCGCAGCGCCGTTGTTTGGACAGGGCTTCTTCACGGCCAAGCGCATAAGAGACCACCGCAACCTCGTCCCCCAAGCCGGCAAACGATTGAACCAGATAAGGGGCGGCAATGGCGGCGGGAATAGGGCGGGCCAACTGTAAAAGCGCAATGTCGTGGCGAATTTGCTGTACGTTGTCTCCACCACGATACTGATAATCCTGATGCACCACACCACGGGACACTTTGCGTTCCGCGACTGATTTGCCATCCCGCAAACCCGCCCTAAAAACGATACTGGTTGGGTCATTGCGCTCACCAGTATCCGGGTCAAACAGGCAATGACCTGCGGTCAGCACTATATCGGGGCGCAGTAACACACCCGTGCAAAACCCGGTCGATCCGATACCGACGCGCCCCACGGCCTCCCAGCCGAACACATCGGAACGGGTGGTCAGGCGGCGCAGGCTGGAATCGCTTTGCGCCACCGAGGGCAAAAACAGAGCGCACAAAAATACACCTGCCACCATATGTTTCAAGAAACGCTTGCCCATTATCCGCCTGCTACGGTCGTACAAATTTGGCTCCGGTTTGATCCAGCTCACCTTGTAAGATCAATCGGTGGACAGCGGGTTTGGCGCGGACAAAGGGGCCTTCGGTCGCTTTCAACTTGGCCAGAACAACCTCCAGCGGTTCGGCCAGCGACATGCCCAGCGCCACCTTGCGCCCCATCACCTCGGCCATGGCCGAAACGACGGATACAATTTGCGGGGTGCCGTTTTCAATTTTAAACACCGGTGCGCCGCTGGCCCCGAAATCAACATCACACGACATGATCAATGTACCCGACTGGCGCGCCAGAACGCGGCAGCTTTCCTCGATCGAAGGTGAATCCGAGCGGTCCCGCGCATAGGACACCACCCCTACCGTTGCCCCTTTGCGGGGCCGTGGCCCTGTTGCAAACGGTGTAATCGAGGTTTTGCGGATTGGCCGGGTCAATTGCAGCACAGCAATATCGTTACGCACACGGATGTCGCTGGAATCCGTGGCAAAGACGTAATCCGGGTGCACAACTGCGCGCTTTACGCGCGCATAGGCCGATGCCCGCCCGCCACGCCATCCGGCAAGGAATTCGATCTTGGTGGCGTCCACCTGTTTTTGGCTTGATTTGTCGAACATGCAATGCGCTGCCGTCAACACCAGATCAGGCGCGATCAATGCGCCGGTGCACATGCTTGTGTTTGCAATGTTCAAACGTCCCACGGCCTCCCAGCCACGATTATCGTCGCCCGTTACCAACTTGCGTAATCCACTATGTTCTTCGGTAAATCCCGCTTGGGAAAAGCTGATAAAAAGAACCAGAATACTCACTAATAACCGCATACTTCCTCCATCTTTTACCGGATATCTACCGGCAGGATACGGCAAGATTAAGGCTGATTACCGGTAATTGCACGCGGTTTCGGCCCGCCCAGCGCCCAGTCCAGCAATTCCACCGTATGAACCACCGGCACATCGGTGCCACCACCGATCTGGATCATGCAGCCGATATTGCCCGCCGCGATCACATCCGGCGCCTTGGCCTCGAGCGTTCGTACCTTGCGGACCTGCAGCTCTTTGGAAATCTCCGGCTGCATCAGGTTATAAGTCCCTGCCGAGCCGCAGCACAAATGGCTGTCCGCCGGTTCCACCACCTCGAACCCCGCACGTTTCAGCAAAACCTTGGGATGGGTTTTCACCTGTTGCCCGTGTTGCAGCGAACAGGCCGCGTGATAAGCCACGCGCATGTCCTTGGCCGCACTTTCGGGAAACTCCAGCGTGGCCAGCAGTTCGCTGACATCCTTTGCCAGCCCCGCAATCACCGCCGCATCCTCGGCCAGTGGATCATTGCGGAACATATGCCCGTAATCCTTGACCGTGGTGCCGCATCCCGAGGTGTTGATCACCACCGCATCCAGCCCCTCGCCCCTGACTTCCCGCATCCACGCCGCGATATTCGCCGCCGCCGATCCATGCGCCTGTTTGTCCTTGCCCATGTGGTGCGTCAGCGCCCCACAACAGCCCATGCCCTCGGCAATCACCACCTCGCAACCCAGCCGCCGCAACAGCCGGATGGTGGCATCGTTGATATCCGTATTCAGCGCCTTTTGCGCACAACCGGTCAGCAGCGCCACCCGTTTGCGGCGCTTGCCTTTGGCAGGGAACACCTGCGGATCATCATTGCGGCTGATCGACGGGATGCGCTTGGGCGCCATTTCCAGCATCGCCTTTAGCCGCGCATCCGGCACCAGCGCGCGAAACGGCCGCCCGATCTTGGCCCCCAACAGCGCCAGCCGGAACCGTTTGGGATAAGGAATGACCGCCGCCAGAACCCAGCGCAAAGCGCGATCCATCAGGGGGCGTTTGTAGGTCTTCTCGATATAACTGCGGGCGTAATCCACCAAATGCATGTAATGCACGCCCGACGGGCAAGTCGTCATACAGGCCAGACAGGACAGGCATTTGTCCACATGCTCGACCGTCTTTTTATCCGCTGGCCGCCCTTCCTCCAGCATATCCTTGATCAGATAAATCCGCCCGCGCGGGCTGTCCAGCTCGTCGCCCAGCACCTGATAGGTGGGACAGGTCGCCGTGCAAAACCCGCAATGCACACAGGCCCGCAGGATGTCATTGGCGCGCTGGATGTTCGGGTCGCGCATTTGCTCGGGGGTGAAGTTGGTTTGCATTTATCCCATCACCCCTGCGTTCAAAATCCCGCGGGGATCGAACTGCGCCCTGATCCCCGCGCTGATCCTTGCCAACCCCGCAGGTTCGGGATGGAACCGCGCAAAACCATTGCCCCGCACCAGCGTTGCATGGCCGCGCACATTTCCCATCCGCGCCCGCAAGTCGGTGCCTTTGGCCATCAAAGCCCAGACCAGACCGCCGCCCCAGTCATAGACCACAGCCTTGGCCCCCAATCTGACCACCATATCGGGCGCATCCGATGGCTTGACCGATATCCGCCACACATCGCCTTCGCGCCCGTGGAAGGGTGCCACATCACGCACCTCCTGCCACATCGCAGAGACTTGCGCCGGATCATCCAGAATCTCAACCTCTCCAAATCCGCCCAGCAATTCGCGCAACCGCCCGGCCCGATAGGCCACAGAATCCGCAAACCCCTCGATCCGCAGCAAGGTGCGTGTGCCATCATGCGCCGCGCCCGACACCTCGTAAGGCGAGCCTAGTGCCCGTGCCATCGCCGCCACCGCTTGCCCGTCGTCCAATCCATGCAACGCCACACAGGCGCTGGTTTCCACATCCGGCAACACCTTGAACGACACTTCCGTCAAAACCCCCAACGTGCCGTATGACCCTGCCAATAACTTCACCAGATCATAGCCGGTGACGTTCTTCATCACCCGTCCGCCGCTTTTCAAAACCTCGCCGCGCCCGTCCACAAACCGCACCCCGATCAGGCTGTCCCGACAGGC
>CAZIDQ010000095.1:0-5429 GCA_964538015.1 uncultured Marinosulfonomonas sp. | reverse complement strand
CCCCGCGCGTGCCGCCACCGACAATCCGCAACGGCCCCTCGGCCCCCGCAATCGCCGCACCCAGTTCTTTTTCGTCCACCGGCTTCATCATCTTTGTTCCTCAAATATCCCGGGGGTGAATTGGCCAAAGGCCAAGAGGGGGCAGCGCCCCCTTACCCCGCCCGCCGTGCCTTGGTCGCATCCAGTGGAAACACCTTGGCCGGATTTAACAACCACTTCGGATCAAACACATCTTTCACACGCAACTGCGCCTCGATGTCCGCCTCCGTAAACTGGTTCCCCATCAGATCGCGCTTTTCGATCCCCACGCCGTGTTCGCCGGTCAGACAGCCACCCACCTCAACACACAGGCGCAGCACATCGGCGCCAAACCGTTCCGCCAGTTCCAGATCACCCGCCTTGTTGGCATCATACAGGATCAGCGGGTGCATATTGCCATCGCCCGCGTGAAACACATTGCCCACGCCCAACCCGTATTCCTTGGACAATTCACCAATCCGGCGCAGCACATAGGGCAATTCGCTGACCGGAATTGTGCCATCCAGACACATGTAATCATTAATCTGCCCCATCGCCCCGAATGCCGATTTGCGGCCCAGCCAGATCTTGGCGCTTTCCTCCTCGGATTTGCTTTCGCGCAATTCCACCGGATTGTGCTTTGCGGCAATCTCCATGATCCGGCCCAGCTGGAAATCAATCTCGGCGTCCGATCCCTCGACCTCGACAATCAACAACGCCTCGCATTCGGGATAGCCGGGGTGGGCAAAGGCCTCGGTTGCCTCGATGCAGGGGCGGTCCATGAATTCGATCGCCACGGGCAGCACGCCGGCCTTGATGATATCCGACACACAGGCTCCCGCCACTTCGTTGCTGTCAAACCCGACCAACACCGGTCGCGCCCCCTCGGGCTTTGGCAATATCTTCAGCGTGGCCTCGGTCACCACCCCCAATTGCCCTTCAGAGCCACAAATCAGCCCCAGCAAATCCAGACCCGAAGCATCCAGATGCGCCCCGCCGATTTCCACCACCTCGCCATCCATCAGCACCAGCGTGACCCCCAGCAGGTTGTTCGTGGTCACCCCGTATTTCAGGCAATGCGCCCCGCCGGAATTCATCGCGATATTACCGGCAATCGCGCAGGCCAACTGGCTGCTGGGATCGGGCGCGTAGAAAAATCCGTCCTCCTCGACCGCGCCGGTCACCGACAGATTGGTGCGCCCCGATTGCACAGTGATAAAGCGGTTGTCGTAATCCACCTCCAGCACATCATTCATCCGCGCCACGCCCAGAATGACGCTGTCCGCCGTGGGCAATGCCCCGCCCGCCAATGACGTGCCTGCCCCACGCGGCACCACCGGCACGCCCATCTCGTGACAAATCTTCAGCACCGCCGAAACCTGTTCCGTATCCGTGGGCAAAACCGCACACAGCGGCGGGCAGCGATAGGCGCTTAGCGCGTCGCACTCATAGGCTTTCACCTCGGCCACATCGGAAATCACCGCCCCGTCCGGCAATACCGCTTGCAACCGCGCCACGATCTGCGATTTTTTCGCCAGTATTTCGACGTCGGGTTTGGGCATTTCCATCGCAGAACTCCTGATTTTGCAATTGGTAAGGAAATATAACCAATTTATCCGGCTGGCAAGTCAATTCCCGACACGTTATGATCCCTCTATGGAACTCCTTGATCGCTTACAGTTTTTCGGCCCGCTGGACCTGATTGCAATTGCCACGCTGGCCACTGCATGGGTTGCGATTGGATGGATTATCGAGCGGGACAATACAAAACGCCCATCTGTTTCTGTCATCATGGCCGGTTATCGGCGCGAATGGATGACGCAATTTGTCACCCGCGAGCCGCGCATTTTTGATGCCAATATCCTTGCCAATCTGCGCCAAAGCACCACCTTTTTCGCATCAACCAGTATGATTGGCATCGGCGGCGGACTGGCCCTGATCGGCAACAAGGATCAACTGCTGGGCATCGCACAGGACCTGTCACTGGAAAACGCCCCCGCCGTAGTGTGGGAAGTCAAAATACTGATTGTGATTCTGTTCCTTGCCAACGGATTTTTAAAATTTGTCTGGTCGCACCGGCTGTTTGGCTACTGCGCCGTGATGCTGGCCTCGGTGCCCAATGACGCGACCGATCCGGCCTGCTTGCCACGCGCGGCACAGGCGGCCGAAATCAACATCACCGCCGCGCGCAGCTTTAACCGTGGCTTGCGGTCGGTCTATTTCGCCCTTGGTGCGCTGGCGTGGCTGCTGGGGGCCATCCCGCTGTTGATTGCCACGGCACTGACTGTGCTGATCCTGTGGCGGCGCGAATTTGCGTCCCATTCCCGCAGTGTTTTGTTGCAAACCGGTGGGCAGGACGGTCTCACGCCATCGTGACGGGACAAACCCCTACTGAACCGCCATTCTGTCGCCAACATGACCGGAGACCGAAATGAAGAAACTTGCCCTTGCCCTGCTGATACTCGCCCCCCTGCCCGCATGGGCCGAGTTCCCGACCATCGAAGCCGTCAAGGTCCAGCCCTCGGGCGGCGGATACAGTTTCGCCGTTACCCTGAAACACCCCGACAGCGGCTGGGAACATTACGCCGATGGCTGGGAGGTTCTAGATGCCGATGGTAACCGTCTGGGATATCGCCTATTGGCCCACCCGCATGAGCACGAACAGCCCTTCACCCGTTCCTTGGGTGGCGTAGATATTCCGACAGGCACGGACAAGGTATTCATCCGCGCCCATTGTCTGGTCGATGGCTGGGGCGATCAGTTGTTCGAGGTGGATTTGAACAAATAACCCCTAGGGGATCAATTCGTTCAAGGTGAATTCGCCCAGATAACCGGCCTCTTTCAAACGCTCCACCTTGTCTTGCAGACGCGGCAGATAAAACGGGGCCATGTCCCTGATCCTGTCGATTATTCCCAGATCTTCCAAATGATCCAACTGGCCGGTTTCCTCGAGCAAATCCAGATCCTCGAACATCATCACTTCCAGATCATATTCCGTCGGGCCATCGGGAACGGTCGATTTATCCGCCTCCTTTGGCGGCCCCATATCCAGCGCCTCGTAATCCAGCTTACCTGTACGTGTCATATGGATCTGCGTATGCACCATCCCACCGGCACTGGTGGCCCAGTCCATCCGCCCGGTGATCACACGATCGGGAAAGGCAATCAGCCACATTTCCATATCCTGCAACCCGATATCGGGCATGTCGACAGTGGCGGTGCCATGCAACCGAATGGTCTTCACCTCTCCCTTGCAGCCCAGCGCCAGCCCCAGATCCTTGCCGTTGATCGGATCAATGGAATCGCCTTCAACAACATTCCATTTGGTGAAATCGAATTCATCGGTCCTGTCGCTGACCACGGCCAGTTCTATCGACATATTCGCCCAGACCGGCGTATCCAGCACAACCCCGTTGCCATTGCGCACAACCGCCGCCGGACCGCTTGCCACCGCGTTGGGGGCAGGTATCACACGCCCCATGATTTCAATCACCGCCGGACCGTTGGTGAATTCGTAATTCCCCTCAAGCATATCCAGCGTCACATTGCTGTTGCAGGTGATTTTCTGCGCCTGCGCAAGGGCGGGCATGGCCAAAACAGTAACAAGGGTTAAAACGGACAATTTCATGGCAATACTCCTTGCGCAAAACGAAATTCTGCCCGCACCCTAATTGCCGCAACGTCAGTTCGTCCAGTCAGGAATTTCCTACCTACCTGCGCCCCTCGCGCAGCCATGCGCCAACCGTAAACAGCGCCGCCAATAGCAGCGTCAGCCATGCGGGCAGCAGCGGGATCAGTGTCACATCCGCCGTCAGATAAGCCTCGCGCGGGGTGATCCCCAGCCAGCCGCGCCCCGCGGCCAAACGACCGCTACGCACATTTCGCAAGGATGGCACACCATCCTCGATGGCAAAGGTGCCACCGCGCATCTTATCAATCACCGGCAAAAGTTTTTCACCCGTGGCAATGGTTTCCTCGAATTCCCGCGGGGCCGATGGCCCAAGGGCAATCACCGCGTCCTTTTCACCGTCGCTTAACCGGTAAAGTCCGATTTCCGGCCCGTCGAACGTGGCCTGATAGCGCCCCGGCGATACCTGTTCTAACGTCACGGTTTGCGTGCTGCCATCCGGCAAAGTCACCTCGACATCCGGCACCTCTTCGTCCAGCGTGCGGCGGATGATGGTCATCACCTGCCCGCGCGCCTCGGCCCACAGCGCCTCTTCCTCCAGCTCGGGTTCCTTCATCATCCAGTGCGCCAGCCGCCGCAGCAGTTCCAGTTGCGGACCACCACCTTCAAACCCGCGATCCCACAGCCACGCCTGATCAGATGCCAGCAGCGCAACACGCCCTTCGCCTACGCGATCCAGCACCAGCAGCGGACGGTCCCCGACGCCGGTCATCACGGTATTGCCTGACAGCGTTTCCAGTTCGATCTGGCGGAACCAGCGGCCCCAGCCCGGCCCCTCTTCGCCCTCGGCCACAGGCGGTGCGAATTCCTCCAGCCCTTCGGTCACCGGATGGCGTTTGCCGATGTCCGACAGCAGCGGTTTAAAGCCCTCTTCCAGCACCCGCGCCGTGGGGACAGCGGGCAAAATATCGGCCAGTGATGTGTGATAGATCGAATCCGCGCCGGCAAAATCCGGTCCCGCCGCCACCATCAGTGCCCCGCCCTGCTCGACAAAATCCCGCACGCTGTCCATATAAATTCCGGGCAGCAAACCGCGCCGTTTGTAGCGGTCAAAGATGATCAGATCGAAATCGTTGATCTTGTCCAAAAACAGCTCGCGCACCGGAAAGGCGATCAGTGACAGTTCCGTCACCGGCACCCCGTCCTGTTTGCCCGGCGGGCGCAAAATAGTGAAATGCACCAGATCGACCGAGCTGTCCGATTTCAGCAGATTACGCCATGTGCGCTCACCCGGATGCGGTTCGCCCGACACCAGCAGCACCCGCAGCCGGTCGCGCACACCGTTGATCTGCACCACAGCAATGTTGTTGCGGTTGGTCAGCTCGCCCTCGGATTCCGGCACGGTAAACTGGATCACATTCATACCGCCATGAGGCAGCGTCACCGGCAGTTCCAGATCTTGCCCGATCGGCACATTATACGCCTGCGCCGGTCCACCATCGACCGAGATTTCCAGTTCCGCCAACTTGCCCAGCCCAGCCGGAACCGCGCCTTGATCGTCAATGCGCAGGGTCAGCAAAACCTCTTCGCCCAGAATGGCAAAACCGGGGGCGTTTTTCACGCTTAACCGCCGATCCCAATCGGTTTTATGCCCCGTCAGCAGGGTATGCACAGGGGCCGGGATATTCGGGGCAAGGTCCACATCATGCACCTGCCCGTCGGTCAGCAACAACACACCGGCAATGCGCGATTGCGGGATGTCGGCCAAGGCCTCGGCCACAGC
>CAZIDQ010000094.1:0-9815 GCA_964538015.1 uncultured Marinosulfonomonas sp. | reverse complement strand
CGGTTCTCGGCCTCGTCAAAGATCACCGATTTTTCGCCGTCCATCACCGACGAGGTCACCTCTTCGTCCCGATGCGCGGGCAGGCAGTGCATGAACAGGGCGTCATCCTTGGCCTGCTCCATCAGATAGTCGTTCACCTGATAGGGTTTCAACAGATTGTGGCGGCGCTGGCGGGTCGACTGGCTGTCGTGCATTGAAACCCATGTGTCGGCCACCACCAGATCGGCCCCCTGCACCGCCTTTTCGGCGTCCCGTTCAATCACCACATTCACGCCCTTGCTGCGGGCAAGGTTCACGAATTCCGGTTCGGGATCCAGCGAAGGCGGCCCGGCAAAGGTAAAGTCAAACCCGAACTGCCCCGCCGCATGCAGGAAGGAGGCGCAGACATTGTTGCCATCCCCCGTCCAGACCACTTTCTTGCCCTTGATCGGGCCGTTATGCTCCTCGAACGTCATCACATCGGCCATGATCTGGCAGGGATGCGTGCGGTTGGTCAGCCCGTTGATCACCGGCACATCGGCGTATTCGGCCAGCTCCTGCAGCACGGATTCCTCGAAGGTGCGGATCATGATCATATCGACATAGCGCGACAGAACCCGTGCGGTGTCGGCGATGCTTTCGCCGTGCCCCAATTGCATATCGGCACCGGACAGAACCAGCGTTTCGCCGCCCATCTGGCGCACACCCACGTCAAACGATACCCGCGTGCGCGTTGACGGCTTTTCGAAAATCAGCGCCACGATGTGGTTTTTCAACGGCTGTTCTGCATCCGGTGTGCCCTTGGGCAGGCCTTTGCGGGCCTCTTTCATCACCCGTGCCTGATCAATCATGCCCCGCAGATCGTCGGCATCTGTGGTGTGTATATCCAGAAAATGGTTCATGATTTCAGTCCTTTGGAAACTTCGCTTGCCGCCGTATCCAGCCGTGCCACGCCTTCGGCAATATCTTCATCGGGGATGTTCAGCGCGGGCAAAAGCCGCACCACATTATCCGCCGCCGGCACGATCAGCACTTCGGCCCCGTAGGCCGCGTTGATCACATCCATGTTGGGCGCCTTGCATTTCAGCCCCAGCATCAAGCCTGCCCCGCGCACGCCTTCGAACACATCGGGGTGCGCCGCAACCAGCCCTTCCAGCGACTGGCGCAACAATCCGGCCTTGCGGTTCACATCCGCCAGAAATTCGTCTGTTGCGACAATATCCATCACCGCATTGCCCACCGCACAGGCCAGCGGGTTGCCGCCATAAGTCGAGCCATGCGTGCCCGCCGTCATGCCCGATGCGGCGTTTTCAGTTGCCAGCAACGCGCCCAGAGGGAAGCCCCCGCCGATGCCCTTGGCCACCAGCATGATATCAGGCGAAACGCCTGCCCATTCATGGGCAAACAGCTTGCCGGTCCGCCCCATGCCGCACTGGATTTCGTCCAGCACCATCAGCGCGCCCACCTCGTCACAGGCATCGCGCAAGCCCTTCAGGCAGGCATCCGGCAGCGGGCGGATACCGCCCTCGCCCTGAACAGGTTCGGCAATCACCGCTGCCACAGTATCATCCATTTCCGCAGCCAGCGCGTCGTGATCACCAAACGGCAATTGCACGAAACCGGGCAGCAGCGGGCCAAAGCCTTTGGTCATCTTTTCGGAGCCCGCAGCGGCAATCCCTGCCGCCGAACGGCCGTGGAAGGACCCCTCAAAGGCGATGATCTTGGTGCGCTCGGGCTGGCCTTTTTCATACCAGTATTTACGCACCATCTTGATTGCCAACTCGCAAGCCTCGGTGCCAGAATTGGTGAAGAACGCGGTGTCGGCGAATGTGGCCTCGACCAGCTTGTCCGCCAGCGTCTGTTGCTGCGGGATTTCATAGAGGTTCGACGTGTGCCAAAGCGCCTGTGCCTGATCGGTCAGCGCTGCCACCAAAGCGGGGTGGGCATGGCCCAGAACATTCACCGCGATGCCTGCACCAAAATCCAGAAATCGGCGTCCGTCTGCCTCGATCAACCAGCTCCCTTCGCCTTTGACGAAAGAAAGGGGGGCCCGATTATAGGTCGGCAAAACAGAGGGTATCATAGCAAAGTTCCTTTAGAAGAAGCCCTTGGGTGGCGCAAAGCCGGGGGCATGTCAATATTTTAGGATGGGGTGTGCCGCATGGCACGGGATTAAACACGGCCTTGCAGGCCGAAAACGCTAGTTTAGCGTCGGCGTCGGTTGCACTGGGCGATATTCGGGCGTTTAATCATGGGGAACGTCTTAGCGAAGGATCAACCGCCTGTGAACCCCGAAAATCCCCTGCTGAAGGTTGGCAACCTGACCCGCCTGATGATCGGCCCTGTCAGTTTTGGCGTGGGTGCGGGGGAATGTGTGGCGATCACGGGGCCGTCGGGCACCGGCAAATCGGTGCTGCTGCGCGCGATTGTCGATCTGGATCCGAATGACGGGCAGGTGCAGGCTGGTGATCTGATCCGCGCCGATGTCCCCGCACCCGATTGGCGCAAAATCGTCGCGATGCTGCCCGCCGAAAGCGGCTGGTGGCTGGATCATGTCGCGCCGCATTTTCAGGTACCGGACAAGATACGCGGCCAACTGCCTTTGGTGGGCCTGCCCGAAACCGCGATGGAATGGGAGGTCGCCCGCCTGTCCACCGGCGAGAAACACCGCCTTGCCTTGCTGCGTTGTCTGGAAGGCGACCCGAAGGTATTACTGCTGGACGAACCCACCGCGGCGCTGGATCATGATACCACTCTGCGAATCGAGGCTCTGCTGAAACAACAACTGGAAAAAGGCGCCGCCATCCTGATCGTCACCCATGACGCTGCACAGGCCAAACGGCTGGCCCATCGGACCTTACGCCTTGAAGGCGGGCAACTGAATCAGGTGGCGCTATGAGCGGGTACATCACCCTGACCTACACCGATCTGCTGCTGGCCTCGATCTTCCTTGTGATAAACGGGCTGTTGTCGCTGTGGCTGCACCTTGGGCTGGAACGCAAACTGGCCATCGCCGCCGTGCGCATGGTGGTACAACTGATACTGGTCGGGCTGCTGCTGAAAAGCCTGTTTTCGATCTTGTCACCGTGGCTGACCCTGCTGGTGGCCACATCAATGGTGCTGTTTGCGGGCCGCGAGGTCTGGGCACGACAGGAGCGCAAGCTGCGCGGCATCTGGGGCTTTGGCATCGGCACCGGCGCGATGGCCTTTGCGGGGGCGGGGATCACGGCGATTGCATTAACCACGATGATCGGGTCCGATCCGTGGTGGACACCGCGTTTTGCCCTGCCGGTGCTGGGCATGGTGCTGGGCAACACGATGACCGGCATATCGCTGGCGCTGGATGCACTGCATACCGGCATCAGCCGCGAACGCGTGTCGATCGAGGCACAACTGCTGTTAGGTCAAACCCGCTGGTCGGCCCTGCGCCCTGTGCTGCGCCGCGCGTTACGCTCGGGCTTTATGCCGATCATCAATGCCATGGGTGCGGTCGGCATCGTATCCCTGCCCGGCATGATGACAGGGCAGATCCTGTCCGGTGTGGACCCGACCGAAGCGGTAAAATACCAACTGCTGGTGATGTTCCTGATCGGCGGGGCAACGGGGTTGGGCGTGCTGGCGGCCACCTTCGGATCGGTCTGGCGATTGACGGATGAGCGCGACCGGCTGCGGCTGGAACGGCTGACCAAACCCAAAGATTCCTCTTAACACCATGGCGCTTGTATCCTGCGCACGGGCCGTATAAAATGCCGCCAACAGAATTCTACCAGAGTGGTCGTTGAAACGGGGCAAGCCTGCCTGCGCCGCGGCCATTTTCAGTTAAGGAAAACAGATGTCCTGGACAGACGACCGCGTTGCAACGCTGACCAAAATGTGGGGCGAAGGCCAATCCGCCAGCCAGATCGCCAAGGAACTGGGCGGCGTGACCCGTAATGCCGTGATCGGCAAGGTGCACCGCCTTGGCCTATCCAACCGCGCCACCAGTGGCAACAAGGCCGCGGCCAAACCCAAAGCCGCCGCCAAACCCGCTGCAGCCCGCGCGGCCAAACCGGCAGCCAAGCCCAAAGCGGCCCCCGCCGCTGCGGCCGCCACTCCAAAACCTGTCCTGCCCCCGCGCAAGGCCATCATCCCGGCAGGCCAACCCCTGCCGCCACAACCCTCGGCCAATGAAATCAGCCCCGAAGCGCTGGCAACCGTGCGCGAAGTGGAAAAGAAAGCCAAAAAGATCGGCCTGATGGAATTGACCGAACGCACCTGCAAATGGCCAATCGGCGATCCGGCGACCGAAGAATTCTGGTTCTGCGGCCTGCCCTCGGAGCCCGGCAAACCCTATTGCGAGGCCCACGTTGGCGTTGCGTTCCAGCCCATGTCGGCCCGCCGCGACCGTCGACGCTAGTTTCAGGGCGCAACAAACGCAGCCTGGCACCAACCAAAGAATAAAGTAAAACCCGTGGGGCACGCGCCCAGCGGGTTTTTTCCGTTTCGTCAGCGTCTGCCAAAAATCAGCCTTAGTTATTCCCCAGCAGGTTCAGCAAACCCCGCTTGGCCTCTTCTTCCAGCTTGCGCCGTGCTGCATCCTCGACGCTCTCGCCTTCCTGCGTCTCGACGCCCAGCGCATCCTTTGCCCGTTGCTCGGCCGCAGCCCGTTTCGCATCCAGCCTTTCTTGCAAGGCCGCTTTTTCGGCCTGCAACCGCGCCTTGATGGCTGCTTTCTCGGCCGCAATCTTGGCTTCCAGCGCCGCCTTTTCCTCGGCCAAATTCTGGTCGATCAGCCCTTTCAGATCAGGTCGGAATTTCGGGTTGGCCCATGTGCCGGTGATCAGCACCGGAACCGAAATCCCGCCGCTACCATCTGCCGCTGCCAACGCGACTGGATTAATCCGGTAGTTCAACGTCTGCTCGCCTACCCCCACCTCGCCGGATCCGTCCGCCCGCGCTAGCGGCGCAACGAAGGCCAAATCGTCATTATACAACACCCCGCCCTTCATCGTGAACGTGGCACCGATGGAATTGAACACCGTTTTCTGCCCCTCGCCGCGAAAGGACGTATCCAGATTACGCAACATCCCACCCAGATCGAGACCCAGAATTTCACCCTGACCCAATGTGAATGAGCCATCACCCGACAGGCTGTGCATGATGGCGTTAACCGTATTGCCGACCCCCAGAAATTTCAGGCGCAAATCGCCAACTGCAATCAGCCGCTCGTAATCCGCCAAATCTATCAGCAAGGGCTGCATCGCCATGTGGGCAACCTTCAAATCGCCCCCCACCGAAAGGCCGCCGCGCCCGTTCATCACAAACTGGCCACTTACGACACCCTGATAGGCCTGTACCTTATGCAGCGCGAAAACCGCGCGCGAACGGTCCAGTTTTACCGCCACGCTGGATGGTCCCAGCTTGACCGTTCCCAGATCAATCGAGTTCGCGGCAAGCCCCACATCGGCATCTACCGAAGAAAGCGCACTAACGTCGATCACATCCTTGGACCACCCTGCCGCAGTTTCCACCGCCGCGCCGGTTTCATTATCGACACTTGCTGCCAGCACCGAGAAATCCAGCGCATCAGCCTCGAATTGACCTTTCACAAACGGGCGTTCCTTGCCGGCGATAAACACATCTACCGCGCCGGTCAGCACATTCTGGTCCAGCCGGATTGTCCCGTTGCGCAAATGCGCGGTGCCCTGCGCGGTATAGATCACATTGCCGGACAGTTTCGCGGTGCGCCCCATGCCTTTGGGCAGGTCCGGTGCCTCCATTCCCATCACGCCAAACAGCGCCGCCATATCCGCCAGATCGGCGTCCACCTTGCCGTCAACCTCAAAGGGTGAAATCCCCGCCTTGCCCTCAAAGGCAATGCTGCTGCCACCGGTTTTAACCGAAGCCTCGAGCATACTGACCCCGCCGTTCAACAGCTTGCCGAAATTCGCAACCGTCGTGTCCAGCGCAATCGCCTGCCCGTGCATCCGCGCCGACATGGATATATCCCCCCGCCCCGCGAAATCCGGCAGGCGCAGATCAATATCCAGATCGCTTAACACCGTCTTTTCACCGCTGGCATGGTTGATATAAGTCAGCTTGCCAGCCCGCACCAAACCGCGTCCCAGCGTAAACGCCGGAATAGTACCGCCACCCGTTGACGCCCCCGCCGGTGCAGTAGCAGCACCCGCCGGTGCCATATCCCAGTTCGCGCGCCCGTCCTTGGCCACCTCAAGCAGGATTACCGGCGAGATCACCTCGACCTTCTTGATTTTCACATCACCCTTGAACAGCGCCATCAGGTTCACACCAATGCTTAACCCTTCGGCGCGCAACATCGGCTCACCTCCGGCCCAATCTGCGTTGGCAATCGTCACCGGCCCTGTCCGAACCCCCAACAGTGGATAGATCGAGGTGCGCACGTCGCCGGTAATGTCCATTTGCCGGCCTGTTGCGGCCTCAAACTGGTCTTCGGCGAATTTGGCGATCCTGTCACCGGGCATGAACAGCAATGCCGTCACCCCTACAATTATCAGGATAAATACAACTAGGATAAACCGAAGGATCAGACGCACAATAACTCTCCTGTGTTACTAGGACTTGCTATTCTAACTAGGTGCCTGAAGCCGCCTGCTCAAGTCCTATTTGGCGTGGCGTTCGATATGGGTCAGTTGGTGCAGGATCCGTTTCTTGACCGGCGGCAGGAAATTCCCCACCCGCAACGCCACATCCCGCAACAGGCGGGCCGGAACCGATGTGTCGGTATATAGCTTCACCAGCGCGTTGGTGCCATGATACAGCGGCAGCACCGCCCGACGATGCGCCGATTCATAGCGCCTTAACCCCGCCATCGCACCGATATCGGTCAGATTGCGCGCGGCTTCCTCGATCTGGTCGGACAACAGCTTGGCCCCGCTTAGACCCAGATTGAACCCGTGCGCGGTAACCGGATGCATCCCCACGGCAGCATCCCCCACCAGCGCAAACCGGGTGGTTACGAATTGCTTGGCCAAAACCCCGACCAGCGGATAGGGGTGGCGTTTGCTTGCCAGTGTCATCTTGCCCAGCTTGCCACCAAACCGCTGGGCAATATCTGCTGCAAAAGCCTCGGGCGCCATATTCAGAACCGCATCGGCATCGGCTGTCGGCAGCGTCACAACCACAGAGGATTTATTGCCATACATCGGCAGGATCGCCAGCGTCTGGTCGTAAAAGAAACACTCGGTCGCGGTGTCCTCATGGGGCAGTTCGTGCTCCATCTCGCAGACGATCACAACACGGCCGAAATCCAGACTGTTCGCAGCAATGCCCATCTTGCGGCGGGTGCTGGAAAACCGGCTGTCCGCCGCCACAACCAATGCTGCCTTCAAAGTGGTGCCATCGGCCAGACCAACCGTGCCCTCGGTGGTGTTGGTGGCAACCGACGTTACTTCGCTTTCGCACAGCAGGGTGACGTTGGGCTGATCCTTGACCGTTTTATAGGCTGATTGACGGATCAGATGGTTCGGCACGATCCGCCCCAGATAATCGGCGCCCGACCCACGACTGTCGAAATGCAGTGAAAACGGCGATTTTCCGTTCACCACCTTGGCGTCATGAATGGTACCGATCTGGTCCTCGGGGATATGCGCCCACATGCCCAGATCCTTCATCAGCTTTTCCGACGTATGCGTCAGCGCAATATCGCGCCCGTCCTCGGGCGGATCGGCTAACACGGCCTCGCTGTGCATCTCGACAATGGCGATCTGCAAACCGCTGCCCGACAGGGTGCGGGCAAGGGACAGGCCTGCGGGGCCTGCGCCGATAATAACGATGTCAAAATTGCGAGGGGCAGTCATTGGCAAAGCATCCTTTGTGAAAGCGGCATCAAGTGACGGTGCCTGAAACATATGGCGTTTGATATGACGTATATCAACGGCAGACAGGGTTTTCCACACGGTAAATTACGTTTACCCCGAAAGAAAAGGGGCACCAAACGGCACCCCTTTTCTTTGAATTGTAGCTTGGCTAAAGCTAGAAGTTGTGTGTCCACCCCACAGATATACTGAACTGGCTCATGGAAATATCGCCAGGAGCGAACGCAGGGGGTAGTCCGGCGGGAACAACACCGGAAACTGTGTTCCGAGGGGCATATTCCAGCGCAAAATCAATCGCATTTTGCTCGTTAAATGCATAGGTGCCGCCAACGGTCAGGTGATGGGTCGAAACACCAGGTGCAAGAACACCAAAATAGACATCCTCAGGGCCAATCGGATTCTCCGAATAGGCATAACCAGCACGCCATGTCATCCGATCATTGGCTTTATACTCCATACCCAGTTTTAAAATATTAATGTCATCCCAACCAAAGCCCGGGCCACCAACCGAGCCAAGTGACAATGCAATTGCTCCCGAGTTGGAAATTGCGGGCACGCCGGAATAGAAAATCCGCTGCACATCCATCAACAGGGTCAGTTTTGAATTTGCTTTATAAGCCAGCCCTGCGGTAATCGAGGCTGGGATATCAAAACTCCCAGCATCTTCAAACAAGGTTGCCCATTCGTCAAACTTGGTCATATACATCTTTGTCTGACCGGACAGTCCTAGCGTCAGCACCGGTGACATCTTATAGGTGATACCCGCACGCAGGCCCCCGCCATATGACCAATCACGATCTACTCCCAAAACGCCAAAACCACCTAAACCTTCACCCTTGAAAGTCTGAATCGCCAATGTCGGAGCGATCCCCCAAGATAGGTCACCCGACGTTCCCGCATACGTCGCCGAAATAAACAGCTGGCTCAGATCAATACCAGCCGCCGTAGCCCCAAGTGCACCCACAGAGTAATCCGTGTTCATCCCACCATTGCCATACATTGAAATGTTCAGCACATTGCCATTAGCCAAAGGGAGATTGTAGGACAGATTCGGAACAAGAAAATAGTTTGAATTACTGTCGTGATACACAGCCCCCCTTGAGAAGCCGCGATCCGGGCTAAAAAGGTCAAGCCCCAATTGGAATTGCCGCCCAACATTTGCCGCATTGGCGGGATTAACCGCAGCCGACATTGCCTCGTAACCATAGGCTACACCCGTGCCGCCCATCGCCCGCTGATTGGTGCTGAACCCCAGCGCGAACATACCTTCGGTTGCCATCGCCGGTGTTGCCAAAATCATTGCTGCGGTAATTGTTACCCCCAAACGGCTTGCCGTTTGCCCAAGTCTCTTCTTCAATTGTCTTCCTCCTGAAAAATGCAGTTCTGTTTAGATAAACTGCGACATCTTGACGCTACATTTGACCCTTGGCCGACCCGAGTCAAATTCTTTTATCTAGATGTCAAGCAATCCGCGTAAATGTTACAAATACAGCCCATTCTTACGTCAAACAGCCCCATAACCGCCTCAATAACGGGCATTTTGCGAATTTCTGCAAAATGCGCCACCCCACTCCAAACGCCAAAACAGCCCCCATTGCTTGTGTCTGGTCAACCCCGTCAGGACCACTGCCACTACCGCGATAATCCAGCCCGACATCTACTCTAGCCAGCACAGGTAAAACGCCGCGAACAAGCCCTGCGCCGGTAGATCACAAATGAAGGCCGCTTAATCGGTGATAGGGTCCCCACACGGATGCAAAAGAAACTCGCATCCAACCATCTTCCCTCCGCAATCCAGATCACCCGTGAATCTTGCCCCTATTCATTATAAACGCCCTGCACTCAGCACCCGCATCAAAATCACGCGCCCTTGGATTTTGCCCCACCCCGCACAAGCCCGCTTTCCCTGAACCACCCCATCGCATATACCGCCAGATATGAGCCAGAATCCCCCCTCCCTGCGCCCCGACCTTGCGCCCCGCGCCCGCATTGATGAACCCA
>CAZIDQ010000093.1:7494-10138 GCA_964538015.1 uncultured Marinosulfonomonas sp. | reverse complement strand
CCCCTTGATCGCCGCGTGCATCCGTTCGGATTTGGCCGGCACAGTGGCTGTGTCCTCGTCCCCCACCACAATCAGGGTTGGCGTGGTGATCTCGCCCAGACGTTCGTAAACGCCTTCGCGTTCGATCACGCCGCTGACGGCCTTGGCCATGCCTTTGCGGTTCGGCACCTTGCCCAGAAACGTCGCCCAACGGTCGCGCAGGGCCTTGCGGGCCGGATCGTTCAGAAACGTCTGGCTGAACATGATCGGCATCACCGATTTCACCACAGGTTTGGCCCCGAACCAGCGCAGCACAAAATTCAGGAATTTGTATTTGCCACGGTTTTCCTGTGGCTCGGGGTCGGCGCTGCTGTCCAGAATACCGATTGAACGCACCAGATCGGGATAGTTCAGCGCCATGCGCAAGGCCACAAAGCCACCCATCGACAGGCCGACGAAATGGCACCCCTCGACCCCCAGCGATTTGATCAGCGCGGCGGCGTCATCGGTCAGGGTGTCCATGTCGTATTCCCCGGGCGGGCAATCGCTCTGGCCCTGTCCGCGGTGGTCATAGGCGATACAGCGGTATTTGTCCTTGAAATGGGCGATCTGGTCTTCGAACATTTCGGTGGAAAACAGCAACCCGTGTGAAAACACAATCGCCACATCCCCACTGCCGGTATCGGTGTAAAACAGCCTTGTTCCGTTCACTTCTGCAAATGGCATAACGTCCCCCAAAAATGGATGATAACATATGCTTTAACAATTTCCACACCCGCGCCCATTGATTTTCCGCGCCGTAGCGATACCTATATAGGCACCCAGCAACGGAGCCTTAAATGCGTTTGATCCTATCTTTTGTCCTGTCCCTGCTGGCGTTGCCCACCACGGCGCAATGCGTCGGGGAAAACCTGCTGGAATCGCTTGCCGCAGACCAGCGCGCCATCCTTGATGCCGCCATCGCATCACACCCCTATCCCGCTGGCAACCTGTGGCTGGCGACGAAGGGCAACAGCACAATCCACATTCTGGGCACCATGCACCTGAATGATGCGCGGCTTGGCCCCTACCTGAAACCGTTCTGGGAAATTGCCGACAACGCCGATCTGATCCTGCTGGAAGGCACCCGTGGCTCGATGGACAAGTTGAAGAACCGGATGCTGAAAGACCCCGCCGTGATGTTCATCACCGACGGCCCCACCCTGCCCGAACGCCTGCCCGAGGAAGAATGGCAAGCCTTGATCACCGAAATGTCCGCACGCGGCATCCCCAGCTTTCTAACCGCCAAAATGCAGCCATGGTATGTGTCGATGATGCTGGCAATCCCGCCATGTGCAATGGCGGGCATGGCCGAACAGAACGGCGTCGATTTCCGTATCATGGAGTATGCCGACAGCCACAGCATTCCCACCCGCGCGCTAGAGCCGTATGACACGCTGTTTTCCCTGTTCGGCGATGATGACCCGAAAGAGGAACTGGATGCCATCCGCCTTGCGCTTGTCGGGGCCAAGAATGGTGATGCGATGATTGCAACCCTGATCGACACCTACCTGTCCGGTGAACACCGCGCGATCTGGGAATTCAACCGGATGCAAACCAAACGCGATTCCGGCCTGTCCGAGGCTGAGGCCAACCGGCTGTTTGCCGAAATGGAAGGCCCGTTGCTGATCGATCGCAATACCAGCTGGATGGACGTGATCCTGCCTGCAGCCGCTGAAGCGGACAACATCATCGTTGCCGTTGGCGCTGCGCATTTGTCAGGCGAAAAGGGGCTGCTTTATATGCTGGAACAGTCAGGTTACACGCTTACCCGCATTGAAGGGTTCTAACGGCGCGACCCGCCCGTAATCCTCTAGCGCCTGCACCCCTTTGGGGGTTAGCATATAGATGCCCTTTTCGATCCTCTCGAACCAGCCATAATGATCATCGGCCATGATCCGCGTGGCCTTGGGCACCCCGGCACCCTTGGCCACCACCGCGCCCTTGCTGGCGCCCTCGTCCTCCAGAAACGTTGCACAGCGCAGCGCATCCTGCCGATAAGACGTGACAATTCCCACCCGCGTCGCCCCGCCTGCGTTGGGGTCACCCACCCGCCGCGCAAACTCGCGCAGCAATCGGGTTTTGCGCACTGCCACCTTGCGCGGGCGATACGGGGCAGGATCAGCCAGCACCTCGACATAACCATCCCGCAGGCGCACCGTCATCAATCCCAACCCCAGACGGCGGCACAACGACAGATTTTCCTTCATCCCTTTCAAGCCGTGCGGCACCGCCAGATAAACCGCATCCGTCACCGCCTGCCGCGCGATCCCCTGATGCAACAGGGCCAGCGAAAACCCCAGTTTCAGCTCGACCAGCACAGGGTCTTCTTCGCCACGCACCGCCATCACATCTACCGCGCCGACCTCGCCCTTCACCTCGTATCCCTGCCCTTCCAGATAGGTTTTCACGGGCGGATAAAGATCGGTCTCGCGGGGTTTGGACATGGGCCTGTGGTTTTCCTGCTTTTTGCAAACCGTTACCGCGCCTGTATAACAAGTCAACGCCTCTTGAAGCCATCCTTGCTTTCGGGGGTGGCATTTCGCAGCCAATAAAACTAGTTTAACACTAAACTTGTTTTACCATCAGTAAGGATTCGCACCGTGACAGACACCCAGAAAACCCG
>CAZIDQ010000093.1:0-7394 GCA_964538015.1 uncultured Marinosulfonomonas sp. | reverse complement strand
CCGGATTGTTTCATTGTCGAGAAAATCTGCCGCGAGCGGATGAATATTCCGGTGTTCCACGATGACCAGCACGGCACCGCGATTGTGGTGGGGGCTGCGGCCACCAACGCGCTGCACGTCACCGGCAAGCGGTTCGAGGATATCAAGGTTGTCTCAACCGGTGGTGGCGCTGCGGGGATTGCCTGCTTGAATATGCTGCTGAAACTGGGCGTAAAACGCGAAAACGTCTGGCTGTGCGATATTGCGGGGCTGGTCTACAAGGGCCGAACCGAGGAAATGACGCCGCAAAAAGAAAGCTATGCGCAGAAAAGCGATCTGCGCACGCTGGATCAGGTGATCGACGGTGCGGACCTGTTCCTTGGCCTGTCCGGCCCCGGGGTGTTGAAATCGGAAATGGTGGCAAAAATGGCGGATAAGCCGATCGTTTTCGCATTGGCCAACCCGACGCCCGAGATCATGCCCGAGGAGGTGCGCAGCGTTGCCCCCGATGCCATTATCGCCACGGGCCGGTCGGATTTCCCCAATCAGGTCAACAATGTGCTGTGTTTCCCGTTCATTTTTCGCGGCGCGCTGGACGCTGGCGCAACCGAGATCAACGACGAAATGCAACTGGCCTGCATCAAGGGCATCGCTGAACTGGCCCGCGCCACCACATCCGCCGAGGCCGCCGAAGCCTATAAGGGCGAGCAGATGACCTTTGGCCCCGACTACCTGATCCCCAAACCGTTTGACCCGCGCCTGATGGGCGTGGTGGCCAGCGCTGTGGTGCAGGCCGCAACCAAAACCGGCGTGGCGACCAAACCCGTCACCGACCTTGAGATCTATAAGGAAAAACTCGACAGTTCGGTCTTTAAATCCGCGCTGATCATGCGGCCGGTATTCGAGGCCGCCCGCACCGCCACCCGCCGCATCGTTTTTGCCGAGGGCGAGGACGAACGCGTGCTGCGGGCCGCCCGCGCCATGCTGGACGAAACCACCGACAAGCCAATCCTGATCGGTCGCCCCGAGGTGATCGAATACCGCTGCAAAGAGGCCGGTTTGCAGATGGAGGCCGGCAAGGATTACGAACTGGTCAATCCGCAAGACGACCCCCGCTATCGCGATTACTGGAGCAGCTATCACAAAATCATGGCGCGGCGCGGCATCACGCCCGATCTGGCCAAAACAATCATGCGCACCAACCTGACAGCGATTGGCGCAATCATGGTGCATCGTGGCGACGCCGAAAGCTTGATTTGCGGCACCTTCGGGCAATATCTGTGGCACCTGAAATATGTGAACGAAATTCTGGGCACCGACGGGTTGCACCCCATCGGGGCGCTGTCGCTGATGATCCTCGAGGATGGGCCGCTGTTCATTGCCGACACCCACGTAAACCCCGAACCCACGCCACAGCAGATTTCGGAAACCGTGATCGCCGCCGCCCGCCATGTGCGCCGCTTTGGGATTGCTCCAAAAATCGCGCTGTGTTCCTATTCGCAGTTCGGGAATTTGAATTGCGACACCGGCACCCGGATGCGCGGGGCACTGGATATTCTGGGACGCGAGCCGCGTGATTTCGAATACGAGGGCGAGATGCATATTGATGCAGCACTTGACCCCGAACTGCGCGCCCGCATCTTCCCCGATGCCCGCTTTGAAGGGGCCGCGAATGTACTGATCTTTGCCAATACCGATGCGGCCTCGGGCGTGCGCAACATCCTAAAGGTGCGCGGCATGGGGCTTGAGGTTGGGCCAACCTTGATGGGCATGGGCAACCGCGCCCATATCGTTACGCCGTCCATTACAGCGCGGGGGTTGCTGAACATGTCGGCGCTGGCGGGGACACCGGTGGCGCATTACGGCTGAACCAGCCCTGCTCCGCACCTGATGCGGGGCCTGCCGCTCAATACCAGAGGCCCCGGATCAAGTCCGGGGCAGCGTCGCGCAAATATTCAATTTTGCAATTCGCTATCGTACATTTCCCAGCGCTTTGCAAATTTACCAAAAGAAGCTTTGCGCAACCGCCGTCCCGCACTATCATACCGCCCATCATTGGGAGGAATGACATGACATACGCCGAGGTTTACAACAGCTGGAAATCCGACCCCGAAGCATTCTGGATGAAAGCCGCCGAGGGCATCAGCTGGTACAAACCGCCTTCCAAGGCGCTGTTTGACGAAAACGCACCGGTTTACGAATGGTTCGCCGATGCGCAGGTCAACACCTGCTATAACGCCGTTGACCGCCACGTCGAGGCCGGAAATGGCGAGCGCACAGCCATCATCTATGACAGCCCCGTCACCCACACCAAACACACGATCACCTACGCCGAACTGCAAACCCGCGTTGCCAGTCTTGCCGGTGCGCTGCGGGCCAAAGGTGTAGAAAAGGGCGACCGCGTGATCATCTATATGCCGATGGTCCCCGAAGCAATCGAGGCGATGTTGGCCTGCGGGCGTCTGGGCGCGATCCATTCGGTGGTGTTCGGCGGATTTGCCGCCAACGAACTGGCCGTGCGGATTGACGATGCCAAACCCAAGGCAATTATTGCAGCATCCTGCGGGATCGAGCCGAACCGCGTGATCCACTACAAACCCCTGCTGGACGAAGCGATTGAACTGTCCACCCACAAGCCCGATTTTTGCGTCATCTTCCAGCGCGAACAAGAGGTCGCCAAACTGATAGAGGGTCGCGATTATAGCTGGCATGCTTTCCAGTATGGCGTTGAACCTGCGGACTGCGTGCCGGTGGCGGGCAATCACCCGTCCTATATTCTGTATACATCCGGCACCACCGGCCAGCCCAAAGGTGTGATCCGCCACACCGCCGGTCAATTGGTGGCGCTGGACTGGACCATGAAGGCGATCTACAACATCGACGCGGGCGATGTGTTCTGGGCGGCAAGCGATGTCGGCTGGGTCGTCGGTCATAGCTATATCGCCTATGGGCAGTTGATCCACGGCGCCACAACGATTGTATTTGAGGGCAAGCCAGTGGGCACCCCCGATGCGGGTACCTTTTGGCGGATCATTTCGGAATATGGCGTGAAGGCGCTGTTCACCGCCCCCACAGCATTCCGCGCCATCAAGCGCGAGGACCCCAATGGCGAGTTGCTGAAAAAATACGATCTGTCGAAATTCGAAACCCTGTTTCTGGCAGGTGAGCGCGCCGATCCGGACACCATCACATGGGCGCAAGACCATTTGGGCAAACCGGTGATCGACCACTGGTGGCAGACCGAAACCGGCTGGTCCATTGCGGCCAACCCGATGGGGATCGAACCCTTGCCGGTGAAACTGGGCAGCCCGTCGGTGGCGATGCCGGGATACGAGGTCCACATTCTGGACGAGGGCGGACATGAAATGCCCGCCGGTGAAATGGGCGCGATTGCGATCAAACTGCCGCTACCGCCGGGCACATTGCCAACGCTATGGAATGCCGAAGAACGGTTCATCTCGGCCTATCTGGATACCTTCCCCGGTTATTATGAAACCGGCGATGCGGGGTACAAGGACAAGGATGGCTACCTATACATCATGGCCCGCACCGATGACGTGATCAACGTCGCCGGCCACCGTCTGTCGACCGGCGCGATGGAGGAAGTTCTGGCCAGCCACCCCGATGTCGCCGAATGTGCGGTGATTGGCGTTGCTGACAAACTGAAAGGGCAAATGCCGCTTGGCTTTCTTTGTCTGAACGCAGGCTGTGAGCGGCCCCATGAGGACATCGCCAAAGATGTGGTTAAACTTGTGCGCGAGAAAATCGGCCCCGTTGCGGCATTTAAACTGGCCGTGGTGGTAGACCGCCTGCCCAAAACCCGTTCTGGCAAAATCCTGCGGGCAACCATGGTGAAAATCGCGGATGGCGAGGAATTCAAGATACCCGCCACCATTGATGATCCGGCCATTCTGGATGAAATCAAAGTGGCCCTTTCGTCACTGGGTTATCCTGCGAACTAACGGCGCAAACCTAAAAGTACACCGCTATGGTGCTCTGGAGCTTTATTTCCCTGTGTTTCTGTCTTAGACACAGGGAATGTTAATGTATTATTTATTACCTCCCTGCCCAAATGGGTCCGGCTTTTCGGAAAGGGAACAGTAAAGATGGCCAACCCGGCTTCTCCTGCGGCGCAGGTCTCGGATAACGAAGATCAGGCGCAACTGACCTTGTTGTCACATGACATCAGATCAGCGGTTTCCGACGTGATCGGGGGCTTGCGACTGGTTGATCTGGACGCGTTGGACCCGACAACCCGTCTGCAACTGGAACGCGTCCGCACAGCAAGCGAAGTTCTGGCCCGCCTGACCGAAGAGGCCCTGTCACGCGCCGCCGAAAGCACCGGCACAACCGAAGCCATTTCCAGCAACCTGCAATTGCTGCGTCTGTTGCAAAATATTCGCCTGCGCTGGTCCGGGCGCGCGCAGGAAAAGGGGCTGCTGTTTGAAATCACTGTGCAATCGGGTGTGCCAAACCTTGTCGCTCTGGACCGGATGGCGATGGAACGTATCCTTGCGAACCTGTTAAGCAACGCCATTAAATACACCGACAACGGCAAAGTGGCCCTAAAGGTAATAATGTGCCCCGGTGAAGAACTGTGTTTCATTGTGACGGATGATGGACCCGGATTTTCCGATCAGGCGCTTGAACGGCTGTTCCAGTATCATGGCCGCCCCGATGGTGCCCACAAACCCGGAACGGGCCTTGGGCTTCATATTGTCAAAGAAATTGCAGACCAGATGGGCGGTGAACTGCGTGTTGATAACCGACCAAAAGGTGGCAGCAGGATCACCTTTAGCTTGCCGCACGAAACATGGCGCGAAGACAGCAGTTCCGATAACGGAGGCACCTTGCCTGATCTGGCCGACATCAAGGTTCTGCTGGCCGAGGACAATGAAACCAACCAGTTGATTCTGGCACAGATGCTGGATGTCATGGGCGCGGAATACGAAATTGCCCGCGACGGTGTCGAGGCGCTGAACTGGCTGGAACGTGAAACCTTTGATCTGGCGTTGATTGATATCGACATGCCCCGCCTGTCGGGAATTGATGTGATGAATACCCTGCGTTCAGGGAACACCACGCATAAGGACATGCCAATTCTGGCCATCACCGCCTTTGTTCTGCGCGCCAACCGCGAGGCCATCTATCGCGCTGGTGCAAACCGGATTCTGGCCAAACCGATCATGAGCATCGAGGCGCTGGGGCAATCCATCACAACCCTGATGTCCCCAGAAGAAATCACGGATATCCCCACATCAACCACAAGCGGTTTTTGCCAAATAGACGATGCCCGTTTCCAACGGCTACTTGAAATTGCCGGTCCGAAAGGGGCAAAGGAACTGCTTGCGCGTCTGCAAGAAGATCTGACTTCTGTGCAACAAAAAATGATTGCTGCCGCAAAGAAAATGGATCAGGCGGAAATGCGGGCGCAAACCCATGTTTTGATTTCGCTGGCCGGGGCTGTCGGGGCGGAACATTTGCAAAATCTGGCACAGATTTTGAATTCTGCCGCCCACAAGGTTGATCAGGACGCAATCATACGATTAAGTGCCGACGCAGACCGCGGCATTACCCGCCTGCTGGAAATCATTGCCCTGGAAAACGATATACGTATTACGGAGGTAGAATGACGGATCAACTTCTTCTGATCGAAGATACGCCTTCGTTGCAAATGATCTACAAATCCGTTCTGGAAAGCGCGGGGCATTCGGTAACACCGGTTGGGACAGCCGCCGAGGGGTTAAAGGTTTTTCGCGCCACAAAACCCCGCGTTGTCCTTCTGGACCTGATGCTGCCTGACCGTGACGGGCTGGACTTGATGGCCGAATGCCTGACCATCAACCCCCAAACACAATTCATCGTGATAACCGCAAATGGCTCGATCAATCGCGCGGTCGAGGCAATGCGTGCAGGCGCCTACGAATTTTTGGTCAAACCTTTTAACGAGCAGCGGTTTTTGCACGCGATTGACACAGCCCTTGCCGATGTTGCGACACCGGCCAAGCCGAATGGCGGTTTGGTTGCGCCTGTGGGCAGTTTTATCGGCTCCTCTACAGCGATGCAGAATGTTTACGCCAAAATACGCTCTGTCAGCCGCTCGATGGCGACAGTTTTCATTACCGGCGAAAGCGGCACAGGCAAGGAAATCTGCGCACAGGCCCTGCATGATTATTCCAACCGTGCCTCTGGCCCTTTTGTGCCGCTAAACTGTGGTGCGATCCCGTCGGATTTGCTGGAGTCCGAGGTTTTTGGCCACCTGAAAGGGTCGTTCACCGGCGCCATTTCCGACAAACCGGGGGCGGCGGCCGTGGCCGATGGCGGCACCCTGTTTCTGGATGAAATTTGCGAACTGGACATGAACCTGCAAGCCAAATTACTGCGGTTTTTGCAAACCTCGTCCATTCAACCGGTTGGTGCCGCGCGCCCGCAAAAGGTGAATGTGCGCATCATTTGCGCCTCGAA
Source organism: uncultured Marinosulfonomonas sp. (assembly GCA_964538015.1). Classification (GTDB taxonomy): domain Bacteria; phylum Pseudomonadota; class Alphaproteobacteria; order Rhodobacterales; family Rhodobacteraceae; genus Profundibacter. The sequence goes on along the minus strand of CAZIDQ010000093.1, from coordinate 950 downwards.
CCGCGACCCGATGGAAGAGGTCCGGCAAGGCCGGTTCCGCGAAGACCTGTATTACCGCCTTTATGTGGTGCCGATCCACCTGCCCCCGTTGCGGGACCGCGACAACGATGTGGTTGAAGTCGCCGAAACCGAGTTGAATAATTACGCTGAAATTGAAGGCAAACAGTTTTCCGGGCTTTCCAACGAGGTTAAGACCCTGTTTCGCAAACTTCCTTGGCCCGGCAACATCCGCCAGATGAAAAATGTTCTGCGCACTATTGTGGTGATGAATGACGGCCCACTGATAACCCCGGAAATGTTACCGGACGGCTTGCAAGATGAACTGGGTGTATCCCCAACTTCCATTTTGACAACTTCGCCGACAGAAGAAACCCAAACCAGCAAGATGAATGGATGGCTTGGCAACACGCTGGCCGAAATAGAGCGACAGGTGATCGAGGGAACAATCGCCCATTTTGACGGCTCAATTCCCAAAGCATCTCGGATACTGGATGTGTCGCCTTCGACAATCTATCGCAAGGTTGAAGCGTGGAAAGCCGCCGACGCCAAAACCGCTAAGTAAACTGTTCGCGGATCAACCGTTCTTCCAGACCATGACCCGGGTCAAACAGCATACGATGTTTGATCGCCGGCTCGCTACGCACTTCGACCGACACCACATTGCTAACCGGCTGACTGTCCGCACCGGCCATCACCGGCCGTTTATCCGCCTCCAACACGTCAAAGCGCACGGTCGAGGATTTGGGCAATAACGCGCCGCGCCAACGCCGCGGCCGAAATGGTGCCACAGCCGTTAACGCCAGCACATCCGAGCCAATCGGCAAAATCGGCCCGTGCGCCGAATAATTATAAGCGGTCGATCCGGCAGGGGTGCAAACCAGCGCCCCGTCGCAAATCAATTCATCCAGACGCGGCTTGCCATCCACCGTGATGCGCAATTTCGCCGCCTG
>CAZIDQ010000092.1:0-10199 GCA_964538015.1 uncultured Marinosulfonomonas sp. | reverse complement strand
TCAGGCGCGCGGCTTTCCGGTTTCAACGGATCGGGCACCGTCAGGAAGGGCGAAGCGTTCAGCTTGCCGGCCACATAATCGTGGTTGGCCAGCCCGTCTGCCACACGGCGGGGCACTTCTTTGATTTGCGGACGGATCACGGCGGCCGACAGGTTCTGCATCCGCACGTTATAAAGCGGCAGTTTGTTCTGCCAGTATTCGAACCGGTCATGCACCACCGGATGTTTCTTCCAGTTGTGTTCATAAGCGCCGGACATGATGATGGCCTGGGCGATCAGATCGGGGTCGTCGGTGACCATGATCCCGCCTTCGCCCGCATTGATCAGTTTGTAGGACTGGAAGGAAAAACAGCCGATTTTGCCGATCGTGCCGATGTTCTTGCCGTTCCATGTGGTACCCAGCGAATGGGCCGCATCTTCGATCACCGGCACGCCTTTGGCGTCGCACAGCTCCATGATCGCGTCCATGTCCGAGGTATGGCCGCGCATGTGGCTGATGATCACGGCCTGAATATCACCGGTCAGTTTGGCGGCGAAATCCTCCATGTTGACGCGGTAGTTGTCTGCGACCTCGACCAATATCGGCTGACATTCGGCGTGCACGACCGAGGACGGCACAGCGGCGAATGTAAAGGCGGGGATCAGCACTTTGGCGTCGCGGGGCAGGCCAAGGGCCTTCATCGACAGGAACAGCGCGTTCGAGCAGGAGGAAACCGCCAGCGCGAATTTGGCGCCCAGCAGTTCGGCAAATTCCTGTTCCAGCAGGGCAACAGGCGAAGCGTCAGCGGACGTATAGCGAAACAAATCACCGCTTTGCAGCATCCGGTCGATTTCGGCGCGGGCCTCGGCGGGGATGGGTTCTGCATCATAGACGTTCGGAGCTTCAGACATAGCTTCACCTTTCCTGAATGTAGCTTTCGGGAAAACCGTATACCAAATGGTTAATTTTTGCTAACGATTTTTCAGGGGATCAGCGATTAAATTCCGAGCCGGTCGCGCAGGGAAAACCACGTCATCGCCAGCGTCAGGATCGGGGTCGAGAACATCCGCCCGCCGGGAAAAGGCATCACCGGCACGCGTGACAAAACGTCGAACCGTTCGGATTGGCCCGCAATCGCCTCGGCAATGATTTGCCCCGCCAAAGTGGCCAGCGCCACCCCGTGGCCCGAGTAACCCGCCGCCGTCAGAACATTGGGCGCAACACGGGCGAAATAGGGCATCCGGCTGGTGGTGATCCCCAATGTGCCGCCCCAGGCGTAATCGATTTTCACGCCCTTAAGCTGCGGGAACAGCTTCTCCAGCGGTTTTCGCACCTTGGCAGCAATATCAGCGGGGAATTTCACCCCGTAGCTTTCACCGCCGCCAAAAATCAGGCGGCCATCGTCGGACATCCGATAGTAATTCAGCACAAAATAGCTGTCGTAAATGCAGATTTCCCGCGCCAGCACTTCAGCTGCGCGCGCGCCCAAAGGCTCGGTTGCGACCATGAAGTTGTTAATCGGCATCACGCGGGCGGCGGTTTTGCGGTTCAGATTGTTGGAATAGCCGTTGCAGGCCAGCACCACATGGTCAGCCACCACACGGCCCCGATCGGTTTGCACCACGGTTTTGTCGCTGGCTGTGCGACCGGGCTTGATGTTGTGAACATATGATTGCTCGAATAGTTTCGCACCGGCAGCCACCGCCCCGCGCGCCAGCCCCAGTGCCAGATTCAAGGGGTGCAAATAGCCGCCATGACTGTCCAGAACCATGCCATAATACTGGTCGGTTCCGACGATCTCTTGGGTGGCGGATTTGTTCAGAAACTGCCCGCCAAACCCATAGTTTTCGGCCAGATATTCGCAATCCCGCCGGCCCGCCTCCGCCTCTTTCTGGCTGAAATAGGCCGAGGCATGGCCGGGTTTGAACTGCGCGTCGGGCGCATGTTTAGCGGCCAGATCGCGGGTGAGTGTGATCGATTCCTCGGCAATATCCCAGAGCATTTTGGCATCCGGTTTGCCAAGCTTCTTTTCAAGGCTGGGCTGGCTCATATTGTGCCCGTGCCCGACCTGCCCGCCATTGCGCCCCGAGGCGCCAAAGCCGACGCGCTGGGCTTCGAGCAGCACAACAGAGTAGCCCTTTTCAGCCAGATGCAGGGCCGTGGACAGACCGGTGTAACCGCCGCCAACCACGCAGACATCGGCAGTGACTTCGCCCTTCAGCTCCGGTAACGGGTCCAGCGGGGTGGCGGTGGCCGCATACCAGCTTTCGGGATACTGGCCGCGTTTGTCGTTGGCAAAGATCGGGTTCATACATTCAACAGGAGGTGCTCCCGCTCCCACGGTGAAATCACTTGCAGGAACTCGTTGACCTCGGCCTGTTTTACCATCTGGTAGACGCGGCAAAAACGCGGGCCCAGTATTTTGTGCATGTCGGTGGCGGCTTCGAAAACCTCGAGCGCCGAGTGCAGATCCCGCGGGATGGCCTCTTCGCGCTCGGAGGCGTCACCCTTTACGGATGCATCGGGGCGCTTGCCTTCGATCAGGCCAAGATAGCCACAGGCCAGTGACGCCGCGATGCCCAGATAGGGGTTGCAATCCATCCCCGCCAGCCGGTTTTCCACGCGGCGGCTGTTGGGGCCACCCAGCGGGATGCGGATACCGGCGGTGCGGTTATCGCGGGCCCATTCCAGATTGATCGGTGCGGATTGATCTTTCACATAGCGCCGAAAGCTGTTCACATAAGGGGCAAGCAGCGGGATGACGGATGGCATGTGGTTCTGCATACCGGCGATAAAGTGGAAGAACGCATCTGTTTCGCCGCCTTGGGGGCCGGAGAATATATTGTCGCCCTCTTCATCCAGCACTGAATGGTGGATGTGCATGGCCGATCCCGGTTCGCCCTCGATCGGTTTGGCCATGAAGGTGGCAAAACAGTCGTGGCGCAGGGCGGCCTCGCGGATCAGGCGTTTGAAGTAGAAGACCTCGTCGGCCAGTTTTACGGGGTCACCATGTTGCAGGTTGATTTCGACCTGACCGGCGCCGCCTTCTTGGGTGATGCCGTCAATTTCCAGACCTTGGGCTTCGGCAAAATCATAGATGTCGTCGATCACCTGACCGTATTCATCGACGGCGGACATGGAATAGGCCTGACGGCCCGCCGCGCGGCGGCCGGTGCGGCCCATTGGTGGTTCAATCGGTTTGGTCGGGTCTGTATTGCGGGCGACCAGATAGAATTCCAGTTCCGGCGCAACCACGGGCGTCCAGCCCTTTTTCTTGTATAGATCCACCACGCGTTTAAGAACATTGCGCGGCGAGACCTCTATGGGTTCGCCCTCGCGATTGGTCAGATCGTGGATGATTTGAATGGTCCAGTCGCCGGTCCAGGGGGCGGCGGCGGCTGTGGACAAGTCGGGCTTCAGGATCATATCGGGTTCGGTGTATCCCTTTTCCTCGTTCTCGGCTTCGTCGGCATAGCCGCCGGTGATCGTTTGATAGAAGATCGAATTGGGCAGGTACGAATGCTTGGTTTTGGCGAATTTGGTTGCGGGCATGGCCTTGCCGCGGGCGATGCCGGGCAGGTCGGAAATGATGCATTCAACCTCGTCCAGACGGTGCCCTTCCAGATAGGCGCGCGCCGCTTCGGGCAGTTTATCGGTCCAGTCAGCCATTATTTTGCCTCGCGGGGTTGTTTGAAAAAATCCGCGATTTCGCGGGCCAGAACTTCGGAATCATTGTCGATTTTGGCGTGTTCCAGCGCCTGATCCATCATCGCATCGTCATATACTTCTGGATTGCGGCGCAGGGTGATGTATTCGGAAATCACCGGATTGGAAAATTCGGGATGTGGCTGGATGGTATAGGCGCGGGTGTCGTAAACCAGACCTGCGTGTTTGCAAAAGTCGCTGCTGGCGATGACTTTGGCATCATCGGGCACTTGCATCACCTGATCTTGATGCCATGCATTCAGGGCAATATCGCCGTGGTCGTCGAATATGTAATCGTGGCGGCCAACCGCCCACCCTTTGTCGGATTTTTCAACCTTGCCGCCAAGGGCCTGCGCGATCAGCTGGTGGCCAAAACAGATGCCCACCATCGGGATATGTTCGGCATAGGCCTTGCGGATGAAATCCTCGAGCGGGGGGATAAAGGGGTGGTCCTCGTAGGCACCGTGGGGGGATCCTGACAGCAACCAGCCATCCGCGTCATGCACGTCCTTTGGGAAATCCATGTCGACCACATAATAGGTGTCGAAGGTAAAACCATAGTCGCCAAGCAACCGTTTAAACCACTGGGCGTAATCCCCGTGGGTTTGTGCAACCTGCTCTAGCGCATGGCCGCATATCAGAAGTCCGATTTTCATTAATCACCAGTGATTGTTTGCCCCATTGCTAGCCGAGGGATTGATGTCGGGCAAGGGGGACGTGTGTTTGAGGGGGCAAGAAATGCATGATGTTGGCTCGAAACTATAGAACTACTAAACCGGTTTAGTAGAAACGTTATCCGCAAGTAACTATCGAGCCTGTGCACAGTGGGTCGTCATCGTTTTGTGGATTTAGACACTTTCCAGATAAAGCGCGGTTTGCTGCTGCCTGTTCAGATCAGTGATCTTGCCCCGTTCCTGATGTTTGGTCAGCACCATATTGCGGATCAGTTCATCGGGGAAAATCCGCCTGATCATATCGGATGTGCCGAACATTTCGATTGCCGTATGCCAGTCAGTCGGCAGTTGCGGCAGGTTCAGATCATAGGCGTTGCCGGTGATCGGCGCGGGTGGCATGTGGCCGTCCTCGATCCCGACCAATGCGGCGCCCAGCACCACGGCCAGCATCAGATAGGGGTTGATGTCGCCGCCCGCCACGCGGTGCTCAATACGGCGCGCCGCAGGGGTGCCGCCGGGGATGCGGATGGCGGCGGTGCGGTTTTCATGCGCCCATGAAATGCCGGTGGGGGCGTGGGCACCGGGCACCATGCGGGCATAGGAATTGGCGTGCGGGGCAAAGATCAGGGTGCTGTCGGCCATCGCCTCAAGGCATCCGGCAACCGCATGGTGCAATTCGGGGGTGCCGTCCGGTCCGCCATCGTCAAAGATGTTGCGCCCCGCGTCATCCACCACCGAAAAATGCACATGCATCCCGTTGCCCGCATCATCGGCAAAGGGTTTGGCCATGAAGGTCGCCGCCATCCCGTGTTTGCGGGCCATCCCGCGCACCAGTGTTTTGAACAGCCACGCATCATCGGCGGCCTTCATCGCATCGCCATGGTTCAGGTTTATTTCAAACTGCCCAGCACCGGATTCCGAAATGGCGGCCTGTGCCGGAATGTCCATTGCGGCGGCGGCTTCATAAAGATCGGTAAAGAAGGCATCAAACGCATCCAGCGCGTCCAGCGACAGGATGTCGGCCTTGTGCATCGGCTTGCCGGTCAGCGGTGAATGGGCGGGTGCGATGGTTTCGCCCGTGTCATCCACCAGATAGAATTCCAGTTCGATTGCGGCCATAACCTGCCAGCCACGCGCGCCATAGCGGTTTAGAACCTCTTGCAAGGCATGGCGTGGATCGCCCAGAAACGGGGTGCCATCGTCATGATGCAGCACCATTGGATACAACTCGCTGGGGGTTTGCAGCCACGGCATTGGCACAGGGCCACGGCCTGTGGAGTGCAGGATGCCGTCGGCATCGCCCGATTCAAACACCAGCGGGCTGTCGGCAATATCCTCGCCCCAGATGTCGACATTCAACACTGAAAACGGCAGCCGTACCGCGCCCTTGTCCAGCTTTTTAGCATAAGAGGCAGGCACGCGTTTGCCGCGCATCACCCCGTTCAGATCAACAGCGGCGACGCGGATGGTTTGGGGATGTTTGGGCATGGGAACACCTTATCGGATGATTTGTGGGCGAATTCGAAGTTTGCGGCGTTTTTCTTGTGGCAGATGGCGGTTCAGACGTTTGTTGACCATGCCGTAAAAGAAGATCACCGTCATCGTCATCATGATGAAATACATCGCCAGAATGGGGTAGGGGATAAACGGGTTAAAGGTTTTATCCGCGAAATAGCTGGCATAATACAGCGCATCGCCCTTTTGTTGCCACGCCGGAAAGCCGGAGAAGTAAACCAGCGTTGTTGCGTGGAACATAAAAATCGCCTCGTTGGTATAGGCGGGCCACGCCAGCCGCAGCATGGTGGGCCAAATTACACGCCTAAAACGGGACCAGCCGGACAGGCCATAGGCATCGGCCGCCTCGATATCGCCTTTGGGGATGGATTTCAGCGCGCCATAGAAAATTTCGCCTGCGTAGGCGGATGTGTTCAGGATCAGCACGATCATCGCGCCCAGCCATGCGCGGGTCAGCCAGCGGGTTTCGATGGTGATTTCGGTGATGCCCAGGTTGATGTCCCAGCCTATTTTTGGCAGCAGAACGAAGGCCTCGTAAAACAGGAAAAACTGGATGAACAGTGGCGAGCCACGAAAGATAAAGATGAACCATTCGGCCGGTTTGCGGATGATCCAGACGGGGCTGCTTTTGGCCATACCAACGGCGGTCGAAAGGAAGAACCCGACCAGCAGCGCCAGCACACCGAAATAAATGTTCCAAAGCAAACCCGAGCCAATCAGGGTGAACTGTTCACACAGGGTGAAATCGGATTTTGGCAGCAGGCGTTCGCCGATACCGATTGAACGCAGGCCATAGTCCTGAATGGTCTGGAGGCAACTCATGACATGCCCCCCATTGTGGCCTGACCACGGGTCAAGCGGTGCATCAGGCGATCCAGCACAATTTCACTAACGCGGGTCAGCAGCAGATAGAACACCAGCAGGCCAAGGAAATAGTAAAGCCGCCAGTCAGGATGCGGATAGGCGAAAATCTGTGTTTTGGCGCCACCCAGTTCGCGGGCCCAGTAAACGATATCTTTTAGGCCCAGCAGGAACAACAGCGGCGTGGCCTTGATCAGGATCATCCACAGGTTCGACAGGCCGGGCAGGGCGTAAACCCACATTTGCGGCACCAGTATGCGCCAGAAAGTCTGGCGGCGCGACATGCCGTAGGCTTCGGCTGTTTCCAGTTGACCATGCGGAACCGCGCGCATGGCGCCGTATAGAACGTTGGCCGCAAAGGCGCCAAAGATGATGGCAAAGGTGATCACGGCTAAAACGAAAGAATAGGATTCATGCACCCATGCCGCCGAAGACGACAGGGGCATTTTGGCCTGCGCACAAACCACGAAATCATTACCCTGTCGGATCGGCATATCCCAATCAGGGCATTTCACCTTGTGGCGCAAGTATTCGATGCCCTGATCCAGTGCGATCACGAAGAACAGGAAAAACGCAATATCAGGCACCCCGCGCACAATCGCGGTATAGGCTTTGCCAAACCAGCGCAGCGGCAGGAAATGCGAGCGTGCCGCCATGGCCCCGCCAAAGCCGAACATCAGGGCGACAGGGGCAGTGACCAGCAACAGCGCCATCACCAGTCCGAACGAGCCGTAAAACGCCATTTGCTTGCCTGTTGTCATATAGCAGGCAAGCCATTGTAGCCCTTCAAGGGTTTTGGGTTCTGTGCAGAAGGAAAACATATTTCAAAGCGGGCAGGGCCAAACCGGCCCCGCCCTTGTCCATAATGATCAGATACTATTCAAAGGTTGCGGCGTCTTCACCGAACCATTTTTTGATCATGGCGTTCAAGGTGCCGTCAGCCTTCATCGAGGTAATGGCTGCATCCATTTTGCCCTTCAGCTCGGCATCGGATTCGCGCACACCCATGCCAACACCGGCACCAATGATCACGTCTTCACCAACGAACATCAGCTCGCCGTTGCTTTCGGCAACGATCGGGGCAAGGAAATCCTTGTCGGCCAGAACGGCATCGGCTTCGCCATTGCGCACAGCGGCGATGGTTTCGTCAGCAGACGAAAATTCGACCAGCGTCGCACCCGAGCTGGCAACATAACCGGCCTGAATGGTTGCTGTTTGCGCGGCAATCACGCCGCCCTTCAGATCAACGCCGTCAGACATGCCGACATAGCCCGAGGGTGAACCGGGGATGTATTCCTGTGTGAAATCAATAACCTCATCACGCTCATCAGTAATAGACATGCCTGCTACGATGGTGTCGTAGTTGCCTGAAACAAGGTTCGGGATGATGCTGTCCCAATCGTTTGTCACCCACTCACAGGTCAGTTCCGCGCGTTTGCACAGCTCGTCACCCAATTCGCGTTCGAATCCATCAACTTCGCCAGCGTCGTTGATAAAGTTATACGGAGGGTAGGCGCCCTCGGTGCCCATGCGCACAGTGTCGGCCATGGCAAAGCTGGCGGAAAGGGCCAGCGCGGCCGTTGTCAGGATCAGTTTCTTCATTTGGTATCTCCCTAGGTTTTTGTCTTGGTAGTCAAGTTGTAACCGCCAATGCGGTCGGTTGTAAAATGCTGCGTCAATCCGAAACGGTTGCGCTTAGGAACTGTTGCAGGCGTTCGGATTTCGGGTTGCCAAATAATTCGGCAGGCGCGCCCTGTTCCTCGATCTTGCCCATATGCAGGAAAACCACATTGTCCGACACATCCGCCGCAAGCCGCATGTCGTGGGTAACCAGCAGCATCGTGCGTCCCTCGTTGGCCAGATCCTTGATCACTTTGACCACTTCCTGCTCTAACTCGGGGTCCAGCGCCGATGTGGGTTCGTCAAACAACAACGCTTCTGGCTCCATCGCCAAAGCGCGGGCAATAGCGGCACGTTGTTGCTGGCCACCGGACAGTTGTGCGGGCCAGACATCGCATTTGTCGCCGATACCCACCTTGTCCAGATATTTACGTGCCGAGGCTTCGGCCTCGTCCTTGTCGCGACCCAGAACGGTTACGGGGGCCTCCATCACGTTTTGCAGGATCGACATATGGGACCACAGATTGAACTGCTGGAACACCATCGACAGGTTGGTGCGCATCCGGATGATTTGGTGCTTGTCGGCGGGATGGCGGTGCAGGCCTTTGCCGCGCCACGTTACGGGTTCGCCTTTGAACAGGATATCGCCCTGCTGGCTGTCTTCAAGCAAGTTGGCACAGCGCAGAATTGTTGACTTCCCCGAGCCGCTTGACCCGATCAACGACACCACATCGCCAGCGTTGGCCGCAATATCGACCCCTTTGATGACTTCCAGATCGCCATAGCTTTTGTGGAGGCCGCGGATTTCGATAACCGGTGTATTTGCTTCTGACACGTTCAAAGCCGTTCTTGTTGTTTCTCCCTCGGCGCAATAGGACGGGAAATGAGGCCAATTGCAACAATAAACAGATTAAGCACCGCAAAATAACGCAGACGCTTGAACCTTCTGTGCGTTTTTTCGGTCCTTTAACTTTGTTGTTTACCAACACGCTGCCGTGCTTTGGCGCTTTGTACATCGTTTACGCCCAGTAAATTCGACACAAGCCGCAACAAGGAATCTTCGCCAGCATCGCGCACCCCGTCGGTCAGCACCACATCCCAAAGGGATTCGATTACCGCGACGCGATCTTCAAATGGGACGGCATTCTTTATCGCGCGGGTGAAACGCACGGTGTCGGGGGCTTCGGTTTCCAGAACCTCGCATTGCTGGCGCAATTCGTCGGCGTCTGCCGGTGTCAGATCATAGCGGTTGGCCAGAATTTGGTCGATCTTGGCCACTTCTGTCGTATCATAATCATCATCCGATCGGGCCACGCGCACCAAAAGCGCACCCAGCGCAAGGCGGGCATCGGTATCCGTAAGCGGAGCGGGGGCGGGGGCTGTAAGCCGTTTTAGAAAATCACCAAACATGGATGAAGATATAAGGCGGATATCGCGAACTGCCAATGGTGGTTCCCGGGATTTTGCCCACCCTGTACACCCGTGGATTTTGGAAATTTCAAAAAACAAGCTATGGTTGGCATTAAAAACAGGGCTGGAGAGATAAAATGCGTAGTAAAAGATTTCTTGTTGTCGGTATCGCTGCAATTATTTTTCTGATGATCGGATGGGCGCTTGCCAGTATTGCCCCGAGCGTCGAAATTGCGTGGGTATTGTCGTTGTTGCTGCTTACAGTTTTCCTTTTTTCGTTTGAAATCATACCAATAGACGTTGCTGCCTTGACCATAATGGTGATGTTGGGATTGTCCACGTTGTTGGCCCCGTTTATGGGGTTAAGTGAAGGGCTGGTTGATATTAACGGCTTGTTTGACGGGTTTTCGTCGAATGCGGTTATATCCATTATTG
>CAZIDQ010000091.1:0-10326 GCA_964538015.1 uncultured Marinosulfonomonas sp. | reverse complement strand
ACGTTCTGGCACAGCAGGGCCTGCCCAGCACCCAGATCGGCTGCGGCGGCTTCGGCTTCCGCGCCAACACAGGCGTCGGTGAAAAATACATCCACACCCAGCGCATCGGCCAGAGTGGCGCGGATGCTTTCGGTGGACAGATCGGGGTTACGCTGCCCCTTGGGGCGGCCAAGGTGGGTCAGGATGACAAGGCGCGCACCATTGGCCAGCAGGGGCTTCATGCCCGCCGCAAAGCGTGTGATGCGGGTGGCGTCGCTGACCGTGCCGTCATCATTGAACGGCACGTTCAGATCGGCGCGCACCAGCAGGCGTTTGCCCGATACATCCATATCCGTGATCGCGGGGATGCCCATTAGATCAGCGCCCCCATCGCAACAGCGGTGTCGCCCATGCGGTTAGAGAAACCCCATTCGTTGTCATACCATGTCAGGATGCGCACCATGTTGCCGGAAACGACTTTGGTCTGGTCCATGTGGAAGATTGACGAATGCGGATCATGGTTAAAGTCGATGCTGACGTTGGGCACTTCGGTATAGCCCAGCACACCCTTTAGCGGGCCATCAGCAGCGGCTTTGATGGCGGCGTTGACTTCTTCAACTGTGGTGTCGCGGCTGGCCTCGAATGTTAGATCCACAACCGAAACATTCGGGGTGGGCACGCGGATCGAAACGCCGTCCAGTTTGCCATTCAGTTCGGGCAGAACCAGACCAACGGCCTTGGCGGCACCTGTGGAGGTGGGGATCATGCTCATCGCCGCAGCGCGGGCGCGGTATAGGTCGCCGTGCATTGTGTCCAGCGTGGGTTGGTCGCCAGTGTAGCTGTGGATCGTGGTCATGAAACCGTGGTTGATGCCAATGGCATTGTGCAGGGTTTGCGCCACAGGCGACAGGCAGTTGGTGGTGCAGGACGCGTTGGAAACGATGATGTCGTCCTTGGTCAGCACATTGTGGTTCACGCCGTAAACGATTGTTTGATCAGCATTTGCACCGGGGGCCGAGATCAGAACACGGCTGGCACCGCTTTTCAGCAGCAGTTCGGCTTTGTCTTTGGCGGTGAAAATACCGGTGCATTCCATTGCGATGTCAACATCGTTCCACGGCAGGTCTTCGGGGTTGCGGATCGCGGTGACGCGGATTTTGCCACGGCCAACGTCGATCCAGTCACCACCCGTTGTCACGGTGGCGGGGAAACGGCCATGCACGCTGTCAAACCGCAGCAGGTGGGCGTTGGTTTCAACCGGACCCAGATCGTTGATGGCGACCACTTCGATGTCTGTGCGACCGGATTCGATGATGGCGCGCAGGATGTTGCGGCCGATGCGGCCAAAGCCGTTGATGGCTACTTTTACAGTCATGTTATTTCTCCCTTAAAGCAGGTTTTTGGCGGCTTTTGCCACGGCGTCTGCCGTGATGCCGAAATGTACATAGAGTTCATCCGCAGGGGCCGAGGCCCCGAAACCGGTCATGCCGACAAAGGCGGAATTATCCCCAAGCAGCTTGCCCCAGCTTTGTTCAATCGCTGCCTCGACACCAACGCGCGGGGCGGTGCCCAGAACGGATGCGCGATAGGCTGCGTCCTGCTCTGCGAACAGCTCGAAACAAGGGGCCGAAACCACGGCGGCTTTGATCCCGTCCTTGGCCAGCTGATCGGCGGCATTCATGGCGATTTCCACCTCGGAACCGGTGGCGATCAGGGTCACGTCCCGCTCGCCTGCGGTGTCGCGCAGAACGTAGGCACCTTTGGCGACCATATTGGTGTCGGTGTGGCTGGTGCGCAGGCAGGGCAGGCCCTGACGCGACAGGGCCAGCACGGATGGCGTGCTTTCGCTTTCAATCGCGATCTGCCAGCATTCAGCGGTTTCCACCACATCGGCGGGGCGAAACACATTGGTGTTGGGCATGGCGCGCAAGGACGCGACGGTTTCCACCGGCTGGTGGGTCGGGCCGTCTTCGCCAAGGCCAATGCTGTCATGGGTCATCACATAAGGCACCGGCAGGCCCATCAGCGCCGACAGGCGGATGGCGCCACGGCAGTAATCGGCAAAGGCCAGAAAGGTGCCGCCGTAGGGCAAAAAGCCCCCGTGCAGCGACAGACCGTTCATCGCCGCCGCCATGCCGTGTTCGCGCACGCCGTAATAGATGTAGCTGCCGCCATAGTTGCCTTTGGATACCGGCTCCATCCCGTCTGTTTTGGTCAGGTTCGATCCGGTTAGATCGGCCGAACCGCCAACAGTGTTGGGCAGGGTGGCGTTGATCACTTCCAATGCCATCTGGCTGGCCTTGCGGGTCGCAACCTTGGGCGCGTCTTGCGACAGGCGGTGTTTATAGGCGTTGATCGCCGCATCCAGCGCCGATTTGTCCGGCCCTGCCAGCGTGGCGTTGAATTCATCTGCCTTGCCCGAGGCCGACAGACGTTTATCCCAGTCCAGACGCGCCGCCTTGCCGCGCGTGGCAATGGCGTGCCAGTGGTCATAGACGTCGGACGGGATTTCAAAGGGGGCGTGAGGCCAGCCAAGGGCCTCACGCGTCAAGGCAATCTCGTCATCCCCCAATGGTGCACCATGAGTGGCGGATGTGCCTTGTTTGTTGGGTGCGCCGTAACCGATGATGGTTTTGCAAGCGATCATCGAGGGGCGATCATCGGCGCGGGCCGCTTCAATCGCGGCGGCAATGGCGTCTTTGTCGTGACCATCAATCGACTGGACATGCCAGCCTGCGGCCTCGAACCGTTTGGGTTGATCCGTGGCGGTGGACAGGTCGGTTTTGCCATCAATCGTGATCGAATTGTCATCCCACATCAAAATCAGACGGCCAAGGCCCATGTTGCCAGCGAAATCAATAGCTTCGTGGCTGATCCCTTCCATCAGGCAGCCGTCACCGGCGATCACATAGGTATAGTGATCAACCAGATCATCGCCAAAACGTGCATTCTGCATCCGTTCGGCCAGCGCCATGCCGACAGCGGTGGAAATACCCTGACCCAGCGGGCCGGTGGTGGTTTCAATGCCCTTGGCGTGGCCGTATTCGGGATGGCCGGCGGTGCGGAACCCCATCTGGCGGAAATTGCGGATCTGGTTCATGTCCATGTCGTCATAACCCAGCAGGTGGTTGATGGCATAAACCAGCATCGAGCCATGACCCGCCGACATCACGAAACGGTCACGATCTGCCCATTTATCGGCGGTCGGATCAATGTTCATGAAACGGCTGAACAGAACGGTCGCCACATCGGCCAGCCCCATGGGTGCGCCGGGGTGGCCGGAATTGGCGGCCTGAACGGCGTCCATTGCAAGGGCGCGGATGGCGTTGGCCATTTGGGTTTCGTTGGTCATTATCAGGCCTCCTTATGCGCGTTTGGATTGCGAAAGCATGCGTTCCACCATCGGGGTAAAGATCAGCTGCATCGCCAGCTCCATCTTGCCACCGGGCACCACGATCGAATTGGCGCGGCTCATGAAACTGTCGTGGATCATTGATTGCAAGTAAGGGAAATCAATGCCGCGCGGATCGCGAAAGCGGATCACCACAAGGCTTTCGTCTGCCGTCGGGATCCAGCGTGAAATCATCGGGTTCGAGGTGTCAACGATTGGCACCCGCTGGAAATTGATGTCTGTCTGGGTGAATTGCGGCATGATGCAATGCACATAGGCGTGCATCCGGCGCAGGATGGTGTCGGTTACGGCCTCGGTGGTATATCCGCGCTGGGTTTTGTCACGGTGAATTTTCTGGATCCATTCCAGATTCACCACTGGCACAACCCCGATTGACATATCGGCGTATTTGGGCAGATCAATACTGTCGTTTTTCACGGCGCCATGCAGACCTTCGTAAAACAGTAAATCCGTGCCAGACTCGATGTCTTCCCAGTCGGTGAACGTGCCAGAAGCCGCGCCCAGTACAGCGCCTTCTTCGTCGTTGTGCACGTAATACCGTTTCTTGCCGGTGCCGGTTTCGCCGTAGGATTTGAACACCGCTTCCAGTTCTTCCAGCGCGTTGGCCTCATAGCTGAAGTGGCTGAAGGTGTGGTCGCCCTTGGCGTAATGCTGGTCCAGCTGCTCTTTCATCGCGGCGCGGTCATATTTGTGGAACGCGTCACCCTCGATGGTGGCGGCGGTCACGCCTTCGCGGCGAAAAATCTGATCGAACGTGTCTTTGACGGTCGAGGTACCAGCGCCAGAAGAGCCGGTGACGGAGATGATGGGATGTTTCTTGCTCATGTCATGGTTTCCTTAATCACGAAACAGGCCGCGCTGGCCAAAAAGGGCTGAGACTTCTTTGTCAGGTAGGTCGTGGTACGAGGCGAGGCGATCCACCTTGACCGGCGTGCCAAACACAAAGGGCGTGCGGGCATGCAGTTCTTTGGCGGTTTGGTCCAGAATGCGATCATGTTCATTGGTGGCGTGGCCCTCGGCCTGTTCCACCAGAAATGCCATTGGCGCACATTCATACAGCATCCTAAGGCGGCCAGCGCCGTATCCTTCACGATCATCGGTCGGATACAGAAAAATACCGCCACGGGTCAGGATGCGGTGGGTTTCAGCCACCAAGGATGCAACCCAGCGCATGTTGAAATTACGCTCGTGAACGCCCTCGGCCCCTGCGATGCAGTCGTCGATATAGGCGCGCACGGGTTTGGACCAGTGGCGATAGTTCGAGGCGTTGATCGCATATTCATTGGATTCTTTGGGCACGATTACCGCGTCATTGGCCATTTCATATCGGCCACTGTCAGGGCTGAGGATGTAAAACTGTGTGCCATCGCCGAACGTCACCATCAGGCCGGTTTGTGGGCCGAAAATGATGTAACCCGCTGCGATTTGCTCATGGGCGGGGCGCAGGAAACTTTCATCCGCGCCATCCTTGGCCTCGAATATCGAAAAGATCGTGCCAATGGAAACGTTCACGTCAATGTTGGAGGAGCCATCCAGCGGGTCAATCGCCAGCGCGTATTTGCCCTTGGGGTCCAATTCAACCACGACCTCTTGTTCCTCGGAGGCATACCAGCGCACGCCCAGCGATTTCAGGGCCTCGGCAAAGGCTTCGTCCGCCATCACATCCAGTGCTTTTTGCTGATCGCCATCGGTGTTCTCACCAACATTCCCGCCCAGTGTTTGGCCCAGCGAGCCACGGGCGATGGTTTTGGCAAGGTCGGCCCCGACAGTGCAAAGCCCATTGATCAGAGGATATAAATCCGCCGGAATCTGGTCGTTTCCGATGATATTTCCGTCCGGTTGCATAATAATCCCCCGATTCTGGTGCGTTTTCGGTATTTTTATTAGCATTCCATAAATTGAATGATTATAGAATTTAAAAGAATGGAAGATGTATTAAAGGAAATTTAATGCCGAAGCTGGATGCAGTTACTTTCAAACAGTTACGCGCCATTCGCGCTGTGGCTGAACATGGAACTTTATCGGCTGCGGCCGAAGCGGTGGGGCTGACACCGCCCGCGATCCACACACAATTGCGAATTCTCGAGGAGAATCTGGACTGCAAGCTGGTGGATCGCGGCGGGGCGCAAGGGGCGCGGTTGACGGCCGAAGGGCAGGCGGTTCTGGATGCCGAGGTGAGAATTCACAATGCGCTGGAAAACTGTCTGCAAAAGGTGCGGGCATTGCGGGACGGGCAAAGCGGGGTCGTGGTGCTGGGGGTGGTTTCCACAGGCAAATATTTTGCGCCCGGGCTGGTGGCGATGTTGCAGCAGCATTACCCCGATATCGACGTGGTACTGCGGGTCGGTAACCGAAATGCGATATTGCGATCCTTGCAACAGCAATCGATTGATCTGGCAATCATGGGCCGCCCGCCACGCAGCCCTGTGGTGGAAACCGTGGTGATCGGGGATCATCCGCATGTGATGATTGCAGCACCCGAACACCCGCTGGCCGGACGGCGGGATATATCGGCGCAGGAATTGCTGGCGCAAACCTTCATTGCCCGCGAGGAAGGGTCGGGTACGCGGATCATGATGATCCGTTACCTGGACCGGATCGGCGAAGGCACGCCTTACCGCAGCATTGAAATGGGCACCAATGAAACCATCAAACAGGCGGTGATCGCGGGACTGGGTGTGGCGCTGATCTCGCAGCATACCGTGACCGAGGAATTGCGTTCCGGCCGGTTGATGACAATTGAATCCGATGGCCTGCCGATTGCCCGCAAATGGTTTCTGCTGCACCGGCAGGATTTGCGACTGACTCCGGCGATCATCACCGTGCACCGGTTTATTTCCGAATTGAAAGGCTCGTTTTTGCCGCGTCTGTGATCAGGCCTGCAGCACATCCAGAATGGCGCGGCGCAATGTGCTGCGGTTGCTGTGCGGCGACGATGCCAGCACCAGCCGGCGATGGCTGCCAAATGGCAAACAATGCATGCGTTTGGACAGATCATCCGCAAACAGCCGCTGCGGCACCACCGCCACGCCGAACCCCTCGGACACCAGATGTTCAACCGCGTTGACCGAATCCAGCTCGATCACAGGATCATAAAGGGTCTTGGTCGCCTTTAGCTGCTGTTCGATTTGACGCCCCAGCCAGGATTGTGGGCTGAACGCGATATAAGGATACAGGTTCAGCAACTGGCGTGCGGACAGGGCGGGGTCGGCCTTTGGCGGGGCGATCAGCAGCAACGGTTCGTGGGCGATTTCGTCTAGCACCATGTTATCGGTCAGATGCTCGGGCGCGGTCAGGAATGCAAAATCAAGGCGCCCTTTCATCACGGAATCGGCCAGCTCATTCGAGGGACCGGATCGGGCGGTGACATGGAGTGCGGGGAATTTCTGCCCCAGTTCGCGCAGGATTTTCGGCAAAATGGTTTGCAGGGTGGTCGGCACCAACCCGAAGGCGATAGTGCCAGTTACCCTGTCGGTTGTGCCGATTGTCTCAAGGTCGCCAACTTTGGCCAATACCTCGCGGGCCTTTGCCACATAATCGCGGCCAAGCGGGGTTAGCCGTGGCGGGCGGGTGCTGCGATCAAACAGCGGCGCCCCTATTTTCTGTTCCAACTGGCGTATCTGGATGCTGACAGCGGAATGGCTGAGGTGTATGGCTGAAGCGGCGGCGGTGAAACTGCCGTGATCGTCTATGGCGACAAGGGAAACAAGAGGGGCGAGGCGCATGCGGTTAGTGTTAATGAACGTAACGCTATCTGTAAATTAGTTTCGTTTTTTAAAATGTATCAAAGCGCGTAGACTTGGCTTTGCGCGACTCTGCCCAAACAAAGGAAATGGGGAATGGACAGCAACACCGGCCCGCTGAAAGGTCTAAAAATTCTGGATATGTCGCGCATTCTGGCGGGGCCATATGCCACCCAGTTGCTGGGCGATATGGGGGCCGATGTGATCAAGGTTGAACGCCCTGTAGTGGGCGATGACACCCGCGCATGGGGACCACCCTATGTGACCACGGCGGATGGCGAAGTCACCCGCGAAAGCGCTTATTATATGTGCACCAATCGCAACAAACGCTCGATTGCCGTGGATATGGCCGATCCGGAAGGGGCCGAGGTCCTGCGACGCTTGGCGGCAAAGGCAGATGTGGTGATCCAGAACTTCAAGGTGGACGGGCTAGTGAAATACGGGCTGGACTACGAAGCATTAAAAGAACGCAATCCGGCGCTGGTTTACTGTTCGATCAGCGGCTTTGGCCAGACCGGCCCGAACCGCGACAAACCGGGGTATGACCTGTTGGCGCAGGGCTATGGCGGGATGATGAGCCTGACGGGGGACCCTGATGGCGAGCCGGTCAAGGTGGGCGTTGGCATCGCCGATATCATGTGCGGCATGTATGCCAGCAACGCCATTCTGGCCGCTTTGCGCCACCGTGATGCCACCGGCGAAGGCCAGCATATCGACATTGCGCTGGTGGATACGCAAATTGCCTGGCTGGCCAATGAGGGCGTGAATTATCTGGCCTCGGGTCAGGCCCCCAAGCGGCGTGGTAACCAGCACCCCAATATCGTGCCCTATCAGGTGTTTGAATGTGCTGATGGTCATGTGATCGTGGCAGCAGGAAATGATGGCCAGTTTGCCCGTTTTGCCGCGCTGATCGGGATGCCGGAACTGGCCGCGGATGAACGCTTTACCCTGAACACCGCCCGTCTGGAGAACCGAGAGGCGCTGATTGCGCTGCTGTCGGAGCGCCTGAAACAGATGGAGAAGGCGGCGCTGGTTACTGCGATGGAGGCCAACAACGTGCCGGGGGGCGAGATAAACACCATACCCGAAGTCTTTGAAACTGATCAGGTCGCGGCGCGAGAGATGAAAATTTCCATGCCGCACCCGCTGGCCGCCAAGGGCCATGTCGATCTGATCGGCAATCCAGTGAAATTCAGCGCCACCCCTGTCAGTTACCGCCAACACCCGCCGATTTGCGGCGAACACACAGAAGAAGTCCTATCCGAATGGCTAAAGGAAGAATGATGTTTGATCTGACACCGGAACAGCGCGAAATACGCGGCTCCGTGCGGGAACTGGCCCAAGGGGCGATCCGTGAACGCGCCGCTGATGTGGACCGTTCCGAGGAATACCCGTGGGACAACGTGAAACTGCTGGTCGAGGCGGGGATCATGGGCATGTGCATCCCCAAGGAATACGGCGGGCTGGGCGCATCCTATCTGGATGCGGTGCTGGTGGTCGAGGAAATGGCCAAGGCTTGTGGTGTCACGGGCCGGATTGTGGTCGAGGGTAACATGGGTGCAATCGGCGCGATCTGCGCTTATGGCACCAAGGCGCAGATTGATCGCGTAGCGCCACTGGTGCTGGCAGGTGACAAGCCCGCGATTTGCATCACCGAACCGGGGTCCGGATCGGCCGCCACTGATATGACCACGGTTGCGGTGAAAAAGGGTGATAAATACATCCTGAACGGGGTGAAACACTGGATCACCGGTGGTGGCGTGTCCAAAGCCCACCTGATTTTCGCGCAGGTCGAGGAAAACGGCGAACGGCTGGGCATCGGCGGCTTTATCGCGGTGCGTGGCGAGGATGCCGGATTAAAAATCGGCCACCGCGAACCGGCAATGGGCCTGCGCGGCATCCCCGAAACCGAGGTGTTTTTCGAGGATATGGAGATCGCCGCCGATATGGCGCTGATTCCGCCCGATGGGTTGAAGCGCGGCTTTGCCGGCCTGATGAACGCCTATAATGCGCAACGGGTCGGGGCAGGGACCGTGGCGCTGGGCGTGGCGGTCGGGGCTTACGATGCCGCGCGGGATTACCTGAAGACGCGCCAGCAGTTTGGCCGCCCGATTGCCGAATTTCAGGGGCTGCAATGGATGATTGCGGATATGGATGTATCGCTGGATGCAGCGCGCCTGATGTTGTGGCGTGCGGCGAGCAGCGGGGATGGGTTTCCCGATCCCTTAATGGCGGCGCGGGCCAAGTTACTGGCCTCGGAAACCGCTGTGAAAGTCACCAACGACGCGCTGCAACTGCATGGTGCGGCTGGATATTCCCGTGATCTGCCGCTGGAACGCATGGTGCGGGATGCCCGCATGTTCACCATCGGCGGGGGCACCGCGCAAATGTTGCGCAACCTGATTGCGGGGCGGGCGCTGGATATGAAAACCCCGCAAACGCGCGACGGGTATTCAAGGCTGGCGAAATGAACGCCGCACAGATCATCGCCAACGGGCTGGCAGGGGCAGGGTGCCGCCACGCCTTTGGCATGCCGGGTGGCGAGGTTCTGGCCCTGCTGGATGCGCTTCGGGTGGCGGGGATCGATTTCACGTTGGTGAAACACGAAAACGCGGGCGGCTATATGGCCGAGGGCAGTTGGCACGCCACCGGTGCGCCGGGCATCCTGTTGGCCACCATCGGGCCGGGGGTGTCGAATGCGGTGAACACGGTGGCCAACGCTTACCAGGAACAGGTGCCGCTGATCGTATTGACGGGGTGCATATCGCACGCAATGGCGGAACAATTTACCCATCAGGTGATCGACCACGCTGCGCTGTTTTCCCCGGTCACCAAGGCCACCTTGCGGGTGGATCAGGGTACAGCGGCGTTGATGGTGGACAAGGCCCTGTCGATCGCTTTGGCAGATCCGCCCGGGCCGGTGTTGCTGGAATTGCCGGACGAATATCTGGATGCTGCGCATTGGCAGGAACCCGATCGTGCGCCCGCTGCGCCCAAGCTGGCTGAGGCAGGGAGTTGGGCTGAAGATAGCGCAACGCTGCGACATGCACGAAATATGTTGCAAAATGCCAAAAAGCCTATTGTTCTAGCAGGGTTGGGCGCAATTCATCATGTCGCAGGGCCGGCCATTCTGGAATTGGCCGAAAAACATCAGGTGCCGGTTGTAACCACCTATAAAGCCAAAGGAATACT
>CAZIDQ010000090.1:9199-10577 GCA_964538015.1 uncultured Marinosulfonomonas sp. | reverse complement strand
CATCGGTCACGGTTTCATAGGCAATCGCGGTGCAACCGCTTGCCAGCAGGTCTTTGGTCTGCTCGGGGTCCGGCGCAAGGTGCAGATAGGTGAACAGCACCTGACCCTCGCGCAGCATTTTGCGCTCGATCGCCTGTGGCTCTTTTACTTTGACGATCATGTCGGCGGTTTTGAACACCTCGGCGGCTGTGCCAAGGATCTCGGCCCCTGCCGCGGTGTAGTCGTCATCGCTAAATCCTGCGCCGTTTCCAGCCAGCGTTTCAATCACAACCTTATGGCCATGTGCAACCGCTTCGGCGGCGGCATTAGGCGTCATCCCGACACGAAATTCCTGTGGTTTGATCTCTTTCGGGCATCCGATAATCATGCGTTGTCTCCTTGCCATTTGCATGTCTAATTCTAGTCAGGCTATTGACCTTTCCACGCAATTGCTTTGAAAAGAATGGGTGGGAATGGCGCTAATTGCGCAAACATATTCTATTATTGGCAAGAAGGTTGAAAGAAATGAGCGCCGTATCAGAGTTGGACAGTATAGATCGCCGCATCTTGGTAGCCCTGCAAAAGCGCGGACGGATGTCAAATGCGGACCTGTCCGAAAAGGTGAACCTGTCGCCTTCGGCTTGCCACCGTAGGGTGCAACGGCTGGAAACAGACGGCTTTATCAAGGACTATGTTGCTCTGCTGGACCCGCGCAAACTGGGCCGCCCCTCGACCATATTTGTTGAAATCACCCTGTCTGGTCAAGCCGACGAAGTGCTGGACGCGTTCGAGCGTGAAGTCGCCAAAATTCCCGATGTGCTGGAATGCCATCTGATGGCGGGCACGGCCGATTACCTGCTGAAAGTGGTGGCGCAGGACACCGAGGATTTCGCCCGCATCCACCGCCGCTATCTGGCGCGTCTGCCCGGGGTGGCGCAGATGCAATCCTCATTTGCATTGCGTACCGTTTTCAAAACCACAGCCCTGCCGGTATAGCCATGCAACCAGCCGAACAGCCCGCCGAATCCATCTGGGAAAGCACCAGTCCGCAACGCCCTGCCGCGCCTGCGCTGATTGAACCAGCTAAATCCGACATCGTGGTGATCGGTGGCGGTCTGACCGGTCTGTCTGCTGCCCTGCATTTGGCGCGTGGTGGCCATCAGGTTACTTTGCTCGAGGGGCGCACGATCGGCTATGGTGGTTCCGGCCGTAACAACGGGCAAGTGATTCCAGTCCTGTCAGCGGCCGAGCCTGACCGGATAGAACGCGAATACGGCGAGGTGGGGGAGCGCTTTGTCGAGTTGCTGAAAAACAGCGCCGATACATTGTTCAACCTGATCCGCGCCGAAAACATCGACTGCGAGGCCAACCAGACCGGCTGGTTTCAGCCCGCCCATTC
>CAZIDQ010000090.1:0-9099 GCA_964538015.1 uncultured Marinosulfonomonas sp. | reverse complement strand
TGGCAAATGGCAACCGAACCGCTGACAAAGGAACAAAACGCCAGCATCCTGCCCACCAATCCAGCCATTTCCGACACGCGCGGGGATCTACATTTCTTTCGCAAAGATGCCAAGAACCGCTTGATCACTGGCAGTTCCCTGATGATCAAAACCAACGCCCACGCGCGGTTGCGCAAACATATCGCCAAACGCCTTACCGATACTTTTCCTCAACTGCCCGATGCCCGTTTCAGCCACATCTGGTGCGGTTACGTCGGCATCACCACCGACTTTTTCCCGCGGTTTCATCAACTGGGGCCGAACTATATCGGCTTTACCGGCTACAATGGTCGCGGGCTTGCCCTGACCATCCCGTTGGGAATTGAACTGGCCAATGCCCTGACGGGGGCCGGACAGGATGACCTTGCCATCCCCTTCACCGCCCCGCGCCAAATCCCGTTTCACGCCATTGGCAAACATGTTGCCCCTGTGGCGCTTGTCAAATACCGCTATCGCGACACCCGTCCGCCGCGCCTTTGAAAGGATCAGAACGATGACTGACAAACCCATGCCCATGATCGAAAAACGCCGGATCGAGGCCGAGATTATCGGCGAAATCTATGACGTGTTGAAAGAACGCCACGGCAAAGAGGAAGCACAGGAAATCATCCGCATATCGGTGGCCAATTCCGCCATCACGCAGGGCCGAGAATTTCGCGCGAAATACGATCATGAACCCACGCTGGCCGATCTGGCCGCAAACCACCACCTGTGGGACATGGACAATGCGCTGGAACGGACCTACCTGCAGGAAACCGACACGGCGCTGGATTACAACATCACCCGTTGCGAATACGCCCGCATGTATCGTGACATGGGGCTGGGTGAAATCGGCCATCTGCTATCGTGCAACCGCGATGGCAGTTTTTGCATCGGCTTTTCCGACAACATCGAACTGACCCGCACCCAGACCATTATGGAAGGCGCGGATCACTGCGATTTCCGGTATCGTCTGAAATCCTGAACCCGCGTTTATGCGGCGTCAAAATCCAGAACCAGCTTTTCCGAAGTTGGCCGTGTCTGGCACGCCAGCGTAAATCCGGCCTCAAGCTCCCACGGCTCAAGCGAATAATTCACCGCCATTTCCGCCGACCCTTCGGTCACCCGACAGCGACAGGTGCAACACATCCCGCCCTTGCAGGAATAGGGCAATTCCAACCCCTGCCGCGCCGCTGCCGCAACGATGTTTTCGTCCCCTTCCTCGACACGGAATTTCTTGCGGCTGCCATCCAGAATAACCTCGACTTCAACTCCGCTTTCGGCCACGGCTTGCGCCGCCTTGGACCGCTTGCGCGGCGCCTCGCCATCCGGCGTAAATCGTTCGGAATGAATAATGCTTTCCGTCACGCCCAAACCGGCCAGCACCGCTGAAACATCCGTTATCATCTCGCCGGGGCCACACAGGAACACCCCGTCAGCGGCGTCCAGATCAATCGCGCCGGCCTTGGCCATGCGCTCGATCTTGTCGCCCGTGATCCGGCCATTCAACAGCGGCACATCCTGTTCTTCACGGCTTAGAATATGGATCAGGGTAAAGCGCCCCATATGCTGATCCTTCAGCGCCTCAAGCTCGCTGCGAAACATCACATGTTTAAAGTCGCGGTTGCCATAAACCAGCGTCACACGCGCGCCCTTGGCCAGCGCCGCATTGGCAATCGAAACCATCGGCGTAATGCCGGACCCTGCCGCGATCAGCAAAATATCTTGCTGATCCTGCAACATAAACCGCCCCTCTGGCGGCATCACCTGCACGGCATCCCCCACCTTCAGGCCCTGCGCATAGGTCGAAAACACCCCGTCCTCGACCTGTCGCACACCAACGCACAAAGACGCATCCGGCGCCGAGGCGATCGAGTAGGACCGCCGCACATCCTGTCCGTCAATATCCGCCCGCAGGGTCAGATACTGCCCCGGCACATAGGCAAATTCCGCGGCCAGTTCCTGCGGCACCGCAAATTCCAAAGCCACCGCATCCGCGCCCTCTTGCCGGACACCGGAAATCACCAATTCATGAAACGCCATGTGCAACTCTCCTTTAGATGCATTTGAAATAGTCAAACGGCTCCAGACACGCCTTGCAACGGTAATGCGCCTTGCAAGGGGTCGAGCCGAATTCGCTTAGTTTTTCTGTATCCGTCGCGCCGCATCGCGGGCAGGTCACAACGGTTTCGCCAAACAATGCCCGCTTGGAATTGCTGGCCTTTTGCGGCGGGGCAATGCCATAGGCGCGCAGTTTTTCGCGGCCCGCGTCGCTGATCCAGTCGGTGGTCCACGGTGGGCTGATCACCCGTTCAATACGCGCCTTATACCCCGCATCGCGCAGGGCATCGGCAATCGCTTCTTCGATAAATTGCACCGCTGGGCAGCCCGAATAGGTCGGGCTGACCCGTGCCACGGCAACATCGCC
Organism: uncultured Marinosulfonomonas sp.; assembly: GCA_964538015.1. Classification (GTDB taxonomy): domain Bacteria; phylum Pseudomonadota; class Alphaproteobacteria; order Rhodobacterales; family Rhodobacteraceae; genus Profundibacter. Next base: position 6,653 of record CAZIDQ010000090.1, on the reverse strand, counting down.
CTCCATCACCACCTCGCGCAGGATGCCCAGTTCGGCCACCGTCACGCAGGGCAGTTCCGGATCGGGCACCGCTGCCGCCACATCCCATGCTTTTGTCGCCGTCACCACGTCGCCCCGGGGTGGGCACGCTGCAAATACTGCATGTCCGACAGCATCCGGCCCAGCACTTCGGAGTGCATTCCGTCACGCCCGCCATTCTGGCCGTAAACAGGCTCGGGCCAGTCCAGATTTGCCTCGGCGAACACAGCCTTTACGCTGGCCTCCCACGCGGGCCGCAGCGCTGCCCGGTCCGGCAACACATCGCAGTCCCCGCCGGAAAACAGCTCTTCCCAATAGGGGTGCAGATCAACAACCGCCGCCTGCATCCGCGCTGCACTTTCCCCGGTGCCATCGCCCATCCGCACGATCCATTCGCCGGCGTGGCGCAGATGATAGGCCATCTCTTTCACCGCTTTGCCCGCGATACCGGCAATCACTTTGTCAGTGGACGCAAGTGTCGCCTGCCAGAACGGCTCCATAAAGGCCGCAAAATAGAATTCCCGCAGCATGGTATGGGCGAAATCGCCATTCGGGCGCTCGACCAGCAGGCAGTTCAGATATTCCCGTTCATTGCGCAGATAGGCCAGATCATCTTCGCTGCGCCCCTTGCCCTCGACCTCGGCGGCATAGGCGTAAAGCGAACGCGCAGTGCCAATCAAATCCAGCGCAAAGTTGGACAGCGCCAGATCCTCTTCCAGCATCGGCGCATGGCCGCACCATTCCGACAACCGGTGCCCCAGCACCAGATGGTCATCCGCCAATTCGATCAATGCCCGATACAGCGCCATCACATATGCCCCACATCGTCAGGGATCTTGTAAAACGTCGGATGGCGGTAAATCTTGTCCTCTGCCGGATCAAAATTCTCGCCCGCCCGCGCCGGATCGGATGCCGCAATCGCCTCGGATCGAACCACCCAGATCGAGGTCCCTTCCTCGCGCCGCGTATAAACATCGCGCGCCGCACTTAGCGCCAAAGCCTCGTCTGCCGCATGCAGACTGCCCACATGTTTATGCGCCAGCCCGTTGCGGGGCCGGATAAATACTTCCCAAAGTGGTGTCACATCACCCATCAATCCATCCTCATCTTTGTTCCAAAAATATCCCACGGGGGTGCGGGGGTGTGAAACCCCCGCTCCTGCCCTCAAAACCTACTCGGCGGCGACTTTGGCCGCCCGCTTCTGCGCATGTGCCAAAGCAGCTTCCCGAACCCACGCACCATTGTCCCACGCGTCCTTGCGCATCTGCACACGCTCGCGGTTCATCACCCCGTCGCCCTTGACCACACGCCAGAATTCGTCCCAGTCGATGTCGCCGTGTTCATAGCCGCCCTTTTCCTCGTTCCATTTCAGATCGGGGTCGGGCACGGTTAGCCCCAGAAACTCGGCCTGCGGCACGGTGGCGTTGATGAATTTCTCGCGCAGCGCGTCATTGGAAAACCGCTTGATTTTCCACTTCATCGACTGTTCCGAATGGGCGCTGTCGCCATCGTGCGGGCCGAACATCATCAGCGCCGGCCACCAGAACCGGTTCAACGCATCCTGTGCCATTTCCTTTTGTTCCTTGGTGCCATTGCACAGGGTCAGCATGATTTCATACCCCTGCCGCTGATGGAAACTTTCCTCGGCACAAACGCGGATCATCGCACGGGCGTAGGGGCCGTAAGAGCAGCGGCACAGTGCCACCTGATTCATAATCGCCGCGCCATCGACCAGCCAGCCGATCGCGCCCATATCTGCCCAGCTAAGGGCCGGATAGTTGAAGATCGACGAATACTTGGCTTTGCCCGCGTGCAACTCCTCGGTCATCTGCTCGCGCGTCACACCCAGCGTTTCGGCGGCTGAATACAGATACAGCCCATGCCCGCCCTCGTCCTGCACCTTGGCCAGCAGCGCAAGTTTGCGTTTCAGACTGGGCGCACGGGTGATCCAGTTGCCTTCGGGCAGCATGCCGACGATCTCGGAATGGGCGTGCTGGCCGATCTGGCGGATCAGCGTGCGGCGGTACCCGTCGGGCATCGCATCCGTCGGCTCGATCTTTTCCTCGGCATCAATGCGCGCCTGAAAAGCAGCCAGAAATTCATCTGTTTCCTCGGTGCGGCTATCCGCCCCGATCAATCCTTGTGAATACATGTTCGCCGTCCTGTTGTTTCTGGCTGCGACAATATGTTACAAAAATGATCTGTCAATTGAATTATTGTAACATATAGAAAACTTGCACTTAGCTGGGTTTCGCGAATAGTGCCCCTATGAAAAACACTCTGCTTTCCTTTGGACACGGCTATTCGGCGCAGGCGCTGGGGCGTGTGCTGATTCCCCTTGGCTGGCGCGTGATCGGCACCACGCGGGACGCTGATAACCTGCCCGCGATTTCCGATCAGGGGGCCGAGGCACTGCTTTGGCCAGGCTCGGATATGTCGGATGCTTTGGCGCAGGCCACGCATCTGCTGATCTCGACCGCGCCGGATGATGCGGGTGATCCCGTGTTGAACGCCCTGCGTGATGACATCGCGGCCGCGCCCAATCTGAAATGGGTTGGCTACCTATCCACCATCGGTGTTTATGGCAACCACGATGGCGGGTGGGTCAACGAGGACACCCCCCTGACCCCCGCCACCAAACGCGGGCAGTTGCGGGTCGGGGCCGAGGCCGCTTGGCAGGCGCTGGCCGCAAAAACCGGCCTGCCGCTGCATATCTTTCGCCTTGCCGGTATCTATGGCCCCGGGCGTGGCCCCTTTGCCAAGGTACGCCGTGGCACCGCGCGGCGGATTGTCAAAAAAAACCAGCTGTTTTCGCGCATCCACGTCGAGGATATTGCGCAGGTTCTACTGGCCTCGATCAACCGTCCCGATCCGGGCCGTATCTACAACGTCTGCGATGACAACCCCGCCCCGCCGCAGGACGTGATTGCCCATGCGGCGGAATTGCTGGGCCTGCCGGTGCCGCCAAAAGAGGATTTCGAGACCGCTGAAATGACGCCAATGGCGCGCAGTTTTTATGCCGAGTCAAAGTCGGTGAGCAACGAGAGGATTAAGGCGGAATTGGGCGTCAGCCTACATTATCCGACCTATCGCGAAGGTTTGCGGGCTTTGCTGCATGCGGAAGACTGAATTCTTCGGTGACATTTGCGCATCCGCGCCCTATGGTGTGGGCGAGCAAACCCGTCACAAATAACGTCCAGTCAAGAAGGCGAAGCAGGTCGTGGCCCAACAGACTAGTTTTTCCGCGCGACGCACCCGCTGGATGAACCGCTTTCATGCGCGGCGCAGTGCGCGTGCGCGGGCGGCAACCGGATTTACCTCGCAGCCTGAACCACGCACGATCGGATCCTTTGCGCGCGGACGGCAACTGGTGGCGGGGAATTACCAGTTTGCCGGTTACCTGATCACCGACAAGGAAACGGGGCTGTGGGATTTAACGCCCCCTTCGCAAGCGTTCAAAGAGGAATTGCACGGGTTTCGCTGGCTGGATGATCTGGCGGCGGTCGGGGATATTCCGGCACGCAGGGCAGCGCAGGATTGGGTGTTTGAATGGATCAAACGCTATGGGCGCGGGCATGGTGTTGGCTGGACGCCGGACCTGACAGGGCGGCGTCTGATCCGCTGGATCAATCATGCCCTGTTCATTTTGAACGGGCAAGACAGCGCCGCCAGCGGATTATATTTCCAGTCGCTTGCACAACAAACGATTTTTCTTAGCAAGCGCTGGAAAGTGGCATCCCCAGGTTTGCCCCGCTTCGAGGCGTTAACGGGCCTGATATATGCAGGTCTTGCCCTGAGCGGTATGGAAGAACACGTCAAACCAGCGTTAAAAGCGCTGGCCAAGGAATGCCGCGAACAGATTGATGATGAAGGCGGTATCCCCACCCGCAACCCCGAAGAATTGCTCGAGGTGTTTACTCTGCTGATCTGGGCTGCTGCCGCCCTTAGCGAGGCGGGCTGGGTGACGCAAAAAGACCATCTGGCCGCAATTGAACGGATTGCTCCGACCTTGCGGGCATTGCGTCACAGCGACGGCAGTCTGGCCCGGTTTCATGGTGGTGGGCGCGGGGCCGAAGGCTGGCTGGACCATGCCCTTGCCGCCAGCGGTGTGCGCAGCACGCGCGAGGACGGGTTGGCAATGGGATATGCGCGAATGAAGGCCGGACGCACCAGCGTTGTGGTCGACACTGCCCAACCGCCGCAAGGGGCAAATTCGGTACATGGGCACGCTTCGACCTTGGCGTTCGAGCTGACGTCGGGACGGCGGCCACTGGTTGTAAACTGCGGTTCCGGTGTTTCGTTTGGCGAGGACTGGCAACGGGCAGGTCGCGCGACGCCATCACATTCGGTCCTTGGGCTTGAAGGGGTATCGTCATCCCGTCTGGGTGCGGGGGGCTCAGGGCAGCCGGAAGTGCTGGTTCACACTCCAAAAACGGTTGACGTGCGGCAAAGTCAGGATACGGGCGGCGGGTGTCTGGAAACGGGGCATGATGGTTATCAAGCCAGTCACGGGTTGCGCCATACGCGGCGGCTGGATCTGTCATTCGACGGACGTATGCTGGCTGGCGAGGATTCGTTATTGGCGCTGTCGGATGCGGACAAACGCCGGTTTGATGCGGCTATGGATGCGGTAAAACTGCAAGGGATTGCGTATTCGATACGGTTTCATCTGCATCCGGACGTGGATGCCGCGCTTGATCTGGGTGGCACTGCGGTTTCGCTGGCCTTGAAAAGCGGCGAGGTCTGGGTGTTTCGTCATGACGGCAAGACGGAATTAGCGCTGGAAGCCAGCGTTTATCTGGAAAAAAACCGGCTAAAACCGCGGGAAGCCAAACAGATTGTTTTAACTTCCCGCGCTTTGGAGTATGCGAGCCGCGTGCACTGGACTTTGGCCAAGGCCCAAGACACGCCCGACAGCCTGCGCGATCTTGCGCGTGATGACATTGATATTCTGCAAACAGCACCGAATGGGGAAACTGAATGACCAATAACCTGCCAATCCGCCGAGCCCTTTTGTCCGTATCCGACAAAACCGGCCTGATCGAACTGGGTCGCGCGCTTGCCGACTTTGGGGTCGAATTATTGTCTACCGGCGGTTCCGCCAAGGCGCTGCGCGATGCGGGCCTGACGGTAACGGATGTGGCCGATGTAACGGGTTTTCCCGAAATGATGGATGGGCGGGTGAAAACCCTGCACCCGAATGTGCATGGCGGTCTGCTGGCCCTGCGCGACAATGACGACCATCTGGCGGCGATGAAGGAACACGGCATTGCCGGGATCGACCTGCTGGTGGTCAATCTGTATCCGTTCGAGGAAACCGTGGCCAAGGGTGCCGACTATGACACCTGCATCGAAAATATTGACATCGGTGGCCCCGCAATGATCCGCGCCGCGGCCAAGAACCATGCCTTTGTCACCACCGTTGTCGATGTCGAGGATTACGACAAACTGTTGGGCGACATGGGCAAGCATAACGGGGCAACCTGTCCGAAATTCCGCAAGCGCCGCGCCCAGATCGCGTATGCGCGCACCGCGGCCTATGACGCGGCAGTTTCGACATGGATGGCCGATGCCATCGGTCTGGACACCCCGCGCCGCCGCGCTTTTGCCGGCACCATTGCCCAGAAACTGCGCTATGGCGAAAACCCGCATCAGTCGGCGTCGTTCTATCTGGATGGCTCTGATCGGCCCGGGGTTGCGACAGCGGTGCAGCATCAGGGCAAAGAGCTGTCCTATAACAACATCAACGACACCGATGCGGCGATTGAGCTGGTGGCGGAATTTGACGCGGCGGACGGCCCCGCCTGCGCCATCATCAAACATGCCAACCCTTGCGGTGTGGCCCGTGGCAAAACGATGGTCGACGCTTACCGCGCGGCGTTCAACTGCGATAACGTGTCCCCCTTTGGCGGTATCATTGCCCTGAACCAGCGGCTGGATGGCGCCACCGCCGAGGAAATCAGCAAGATTTTCACGGAAGTTGTCATCGCCCCCGGTGCAGATGCCGATGCAATGGAGATTTTCGCCAAGAAAAAGAACCTGCGATTACTGACTGTCGACGCACTGCCCGATCCGCGCGCTGCGGCGCTGACCTATCGTCAAGTGTCCGGCGGGATGCTGGTGCAGGACAAGGACAACGGCCATATCGCAATGGACGACCTGAAAGTCGTGACCAAACGCAAGCCCACAGACGCCGAACTGGCCGATCTGATGTTTGCATGGCGGGTTGCCAAGCACGTCAAATCCAATGCCATTATATATGTCAAAGACGGGGCAACGGTTGGCATTGGCGCCGGCCAGATGAGCCGCGTTGACAGCACCCGCATCGCCGCCCGCAAGGCACAGGACATGGCCGAGGTTCTGGGGCTGGATCAGCCGCTGACCGTTGGTTCGGTCGTGGCGTCGGATGCGTTTTTCCCCTTTGCCGACGGGTTGCTAAGTGCTGCCGAGGCAGGCGCAACAGCAGTCATTCAGCCGGGTGGATCAATGCGCGATGACGAGGTGATTAAAGCGGCAGACGAGGCTGGATTGGCCATGGTATTCACAGGTATGCGCCACTTCAGGCATTAGGAAGGACGAATAATGCGGCTGACCTTTTGGGCCGGTTTCTGGACGTTCATGACGGATCAGGCATC
>CAZIDQ010000089.1:0-10592 GCA_964538015.1 uncultured Marinosulfonomonas sp. | reverse complement strand
CCAAAGGCAGGCCCAAAGCCGCCGCGCTGGCTGTCATCGACGTCACCCCCGGCACCACCTCGACCGTAAACCGGCCTGACAGGCGGGCATACAGATACATGAACGACCCATAGAAAAACGGATCCCCCTCGCACAGCACAACCACGTCCAAACCAGTCTCTAACAAGGTCGAAATCTCGTCTGCGGCCTTGTCATACGCCGCCTGCGCAGGCCCCCGATCCACCACCATCGGCACGTCGATCCTGATCTCTTGCACGCCATCGGCCAGAAACTCCGCCGCAATGCTTCGCGCAAAGCTATCGCCACCGGCCAGCGCCGGATAGGCCACCACCTGCGCCGCCCTAATCACCCGCGCCGCCTTCAGCGTCATCAGCTCCGCATCACCGGGGCCAAGGCCGATACCATACAAGGTTCCACTCATCGCTTGATCAGGCTCCACTGCGTCACCGGCCGCAACGGTTTCCAGCCGCTTAACGGCCCCAATGGCTCGACCCGGCTTGCCGCGATTTTCACCAGATCACCGCCAAATTCCCGATGCAGCGCAATCAGCACCGCCTCGCTTTCCAGCGTCACCGCATTGGCCACCAACCGGCCTAGCGGGCGCAACGCCTCCCACGCCGCCGCAAACACCTCGCGGCTTAATCCCCCGCCGATGAATATCGCATCCGGCGCTTCCAGCCCGTCCAATGCTTCGGGCACCTTGCCGTCAACCAGCTCCAGCTTTGGCACCCCCAACGCCAGCGCATTCGCCGCCGCCATCGCCCGCCTATCCGCACGCGGCTCGATGCCCACAGCACGCGCATAGCGCGCGCCGCGCATCCACTCCACCGCAACCGAGCCACAGCCGCAACCGATATCCCACAACAGAGCCCCGCGCATCGGCATCAGTTTTGCCAAGGTCAACGCCCGCACTTCCTGCTTGGTCATTGTGCCGTCATGTTGGAACAGATCGTCAGCCAACCCCGGCACCCGTGGCAATAACGCCGCATCGGGCGCAGCCACACATTCCACCGCCAATGTGTTGAACGGCGGCACCACATGGGTCCAGCTTTCGGCCACCCCGTCAAACCGCGCCTCGTCCTCGCCGCCCATATTCGCCAGCACCGTCATCCGGCTTTTGCCAAACCCCCGCTCGGTCAAAAACGCGGCAATCTGTGCCGGCGTTTCCTCGCCCGTAGTCAGGATCAACAGCCTCTGATCCGGCTGGATATAGGCAATCATCTGCTCTACCGGACGGCCATGCACGGTCAGCGTCTCAAGGTCCGCCATCGACCACCCCATCCGCGCCGCCGCCAGTTGAAACGCACCGACCTGCGGATGGTAAACCACCTCGGACGGATCAATCGCCCGTCCGATTTTCGCCCCGACAGAATACCATAGCGGATCACCTGATGCCAAAACCACCACCCGCTTGCCGCGATTGGCCTTCAGCGTGTCAATCAACGCATCAAAGGGCGAAGGCCAACTGATCCGCTCGGCCCCTGACAGACCCGCCAACGCATGATGCCGCATCCCGCCGACAATCACCTCGGCGGCCTCGACCACAGCGCGGGTCGCAGGCGTCAACCCATCCAACCCATCTTCGCCAATCCCGACAATATGCAACCAGGGCTTCATTTCGCACCCTCCATCTTTGTTCCGCAAATATCCCCGCCGGAGGCATAGAATCTTTTCATCCAGCAACCTCGGGCAATCCCGCCGCCAATGCATTCACCGCCGCCGAAGCCATCGCCGACCCCCCGCGCCGCCCGCGCAGGGCGACAAATTCACAGCCACGCGGATTACCCGCCAGTTCCGCCTTGCTCTCGGCGGCCCCAACAAACCCCACAGGGAAACCCAGTATCACAGCTGGCTTTGGCCAGCCACCATCCAGCAACTCCAGCAGATGAAACAGCGCAGTAGGTGCATTGCCAATCACAACAACCGCACCTTCAATATGCTTGCGCCACAGCTCCACCGCTGCCGCGGACCGCGTATTTCCAATCTCTTTGGCCAAGGCAGGCACCGATGGATCATTCAACGTCACCAGCACATCGTTCCCCGCCGGCAAATACCGCCGGATAATCCCCGCACCCACCATCTCGCAATCGCACAACACCGGCGCACCAGCCTCTAACGCGGCCCGTCCGGCCTGATAGGCCCCATCAGAAAACGCCAACCGGTCTGCCACCTCGATCATACCACAGGCATGGATCAGACGAATCGCAACCGCTTCCATCCCCACACCAAACCGCTCCAACCGCGCTTCTTTGCGAACAGTGGCAAAGCTCTGGGCATAGATTTCCGCGGGCATCTTCTCATAGGGTCTCATGCGCCCACCTCGCCACAAGCACCAATCAAAATATAGTGCAAACGCCCCGCAAGGGGCGTTTTCCGTTTGGTTAAACTACGCATCTTTCTTGCGCGCGCTTTCCGGCCCCAAGGGGTGTTTTGCGTGCGGGTATTCCGGATGGTGGTGGTGGTCATGGTCGTGATGGTGATGCCCATCCCCGTGGTCATGATCGTGATGATGGTGGTGGTGATCCATATCCAGCCGACATTCACCGGTGCAGAATGTATCGCACAAATCACAGGTTTCCACCGTCGCGCCGGGCGCATTGGCACCCTGACCTTCAACATGGTGATGATGGCTCTCTTGAACCGCACCCACCTCGGCCTCGAACCCCAATACCTGCGTGCGGTATTTGCACGTCCCGCAGGTTTCCGGTGGCATATCGCCCAGTTGCTCCATCACCCGTTCGGCAAAGGTTTCCAGCACCTGCGCGTGGTCATTCAGATAGCCCGCCTTCACAAACTGGATATCTGGATGCGCTGCCGCCACCTTGTCGCTAAAGCCGTAAATCCGGTCAATCAGGATACCCGCAAACAGGAAATACGGAAACACAATCACCCGCTTGTACCCCAGCCGCGTGGTATGCTCCAGGCAGGGTTCAACCAGTGGAAAAGTCACACCGGAATAGCCCACTTCGCACCAGCCAAACCCCATGCCTTCCCACAGCATCCGCGCCACTTTGGCGACATTGGCGTTGGCATCGGGATCAGACGCGCCGCGCCCGATCACCACCAGACAGGTTTCCTCCAGCGGCAGATCGCCATACTCGGCATTGGCCGCGTCAACCGCTTCCCTTACCCGCGCACCGGCGGCCGCGATCATCTTGGGGTCCACGCCCAATTCGCGCCCGTATGTCACATCAACACCGTGCTTTTTGGCGTATGTGTTCAGCACCGTCGGAATGTCGTTCTTGGTGTGCATCGCCGCAAACAGCATCCCCGGAACGGCGATGATACGGTCACATCCGGCCCCGCGCAGACGGTCCAGACCATCGCGGATCACCGGATTTGCAAACTCCAGATAGCCATAGTCAACCGCATAATCATCCGGCAACAACGCGGGCAGCTTTTCGGCCAGCACCGCAAATTCATTCACTGCATCTTGTGATCGCGAGCCGTGGCCGCAGATCATTACACCAATCTTGCCCATGCTCAGGCCTCCTGCGGCTCGGTTTCGGTTTCTTCTTCGGCTTCGTCTTCTTCTGACGCTTCTTCATCGCGGCCCTTTTTGGCCTGCCACAAAGCAACCGCAGCGGCAGCAGCAAGTGCGGCCAGCCCAATCCAGTGGCTATGGCCTGCAACCTCGATAATATGGGTTGGATGCGCAAACGCAGGGGCCGCCATCATGGCCATGATCAGTGAAAACAGGAACTTCATTGCATATATCCTCTCTATTACCGCCCCAAACAGGTCAGGTGACAGGAACATATGCTCCCGACGACGCTGGTTCTGATCCCCTATTTGGGTCAATCATCATCCAGCCAACCGTTCTGGCCCTTTGGGCTTCGTCGGGCTCAGCTATAGGACAGCTGCCCCACCACTGCAATCGGATTCACGACCGCCAAGGTATCACCGGCGACATCCCTCTTGCAATCGCGCGGGTAATCCGTTTCATCAGCGTCAGAACAAAGGAAACCCGCATGACCACCACAATCACCATCTGCGACACCTGCAAGCGCGAGGGCTGGGATGCCGAAAACAGTGAGCGGACCGACGGCGAATTACTGGCCGATCTGATCGAAACCGCAACCACCGGTACCCCCGTCAAAACCCGCCGGTTTTCCTGTCTAATGGGCTGTGATCGCGCCTGCAATGTCACCATTCAGGCAGACGGCAAGCTGAACTACACCCTTGGCCAGTTCACCCCCACGCCCGAGGCCGCCGAAGCCATTGTTGCCTATGCCGCCCTGCACGCCGCCAGCACATTAGGGCAAGTGCCTTATCGTGACTGGCCACAGGCAATCAAAGGCCACTTTATCACCCGCCACCCACCACTACCGGTAAACGAATGAACACCGCGCTGATCCTTTTGCTGGCCATGCTGCTGGACGCCATGCTGGGCGAACCGAAATGGCTGTGGTCCCGCATGCCGCATCCGGCGGTACTGATGGGGCGGGCTGTGGGTTGGTTGGATGAAAACTTCAACACCGGCGTGATCGGCATTTCCGGCAAAGAACGTAAACGCAGCGGTATCCTGACCATGGCCGCGCTGGTTCTGGCGGCGGGCGTTTTTGGCTATTTGGTCTCTAATCTGCCGGATTTCGGCATTTTGCAGATCATTCTGGCCGCAATGCTGCTGGCCCAGAAAAGCCTGACCCAGCATGTCGCCGCCGTGGCGGATGCCCTGCGCCTGTCCACCGGTGACGGGCGACTGATGGTAGCGCGGATTGTCGGACGTGATACGGCGACGATGGACGATACCGCCATTGCCCGTGGCGCAATTGAAAGTGCGGCGGAAAACCTTTCGGACGGGGTGATTGCGCCGGCCTTCTGGTTCCTGCTGCTGGGTCTGCCCGGCCTGCTGATCTATAAAATCACCAACACAGCGGATTCGATGATCGGCTATAAAACCGAACGCCACGCCGATTTCGGCTGGGCCGCAGCGCGACTGGATGATGTGTTGAACTACATCCCCGCCCGCCTGACCGCCCTGCTGATTGCCGCAACCCACGGCACCCTGAACAAATGGCGCCTGATCCTGCGCGACGCACCGCTGCACCGTTCCCCCAACGCCGGTTGGCCAGAATCCGCAATGGCCGTCACCCTGAACATCGCCCTGTCCGGCCCACGCAGCTATCACGGGCAGATGCGCGATTTCCCCTATGTCCACCCCGAAGGCCGCCGCATCCTGACGCCGGACGATATTGACGCGGCGGTTAAGGCGTTGTGGCGCGCATGGGGTGGAATGGTCGCAATTGTCGCCATAGTCGCCCTATTCACCTGACCTATTGCCACCCGCCGCAGCCCTGCTAATCTGCGCCCGAATTGGTATTTTGAAAGGCCTCTTATGCGTAACCCGATTTTCCCGATACTGGCTACCCTTTGTCTGACCCTGACACCGGCCTATGCAGGCAGCCAATGCGGCGGCAAATTCAACAGCTTTGTTGCCAACCTGAAAAAAGAGGCCATCAGTAAAGGCCATGACCGCGCCACGGTGGACCGTTTCTTTGCCTCGGTCCGGCAAGACCCCAAAACCCTGAAGGCGGATCGTTCCCAAGGGGTGTTCCAGAAAGATTTTATCGCCTTTTCCCGCGCCCTGATCAGCAAATCCCGCCTGAACAAGGGCCTGACCAACGCCCGCAAATACGACAGCGTATTTGACCGCATCCAGCAGAAATACGGTATCAACCGTGGTGTCTTGCTAGCCTTTTGGGCGTTTGAAACCGATTACGGCGCGTTTCAGGGAAATTTCAACACCCTGAATTCACTGGTCACACTGGCGCATGATTGTCGCCGCCCGCAATTGTTCCGCCCGCAAGTTTTCGCGGCGCTGGAACTGTACGAGAATGACAACTTTTCCCCGAACAAAACTACCGGCGCTTGGGCTGGCGAAATCGGCATGGTGCAAATGCTGCCTGCCGATATTCTGGAGAACGGCGTGGATGGTGACGGAGACGGGCATGTCAGCCTGAAAACTTCGCCTGCGGATGCGCTGATGTCGGGGGCGAAAATGTTGTCTGGCCTTGGCTGGCAGCCAAACCAGCCGTGGTTGCAGGAAATCACCGTTCCGCAAAATCTGGACTGGGCCAAAACCGGTCTGGACCATCAGCTGTCCGTCAAACAATGGGCGCAAATGGGCATAAAGGCACGGGCGGGTTCGCTGGCGTCGGGCAAACTGCCTGCCTCGGTTTTGCTACCGATGGGGCGCAAGGGGCCGGCGTTTTTGGCCTATCCGAATTTTCGTGTCTATTTTGAATGGAACCAAAGCTTTGTCTACGTCACAACCGCCGCCTATTTCGGCACACGGATCGAAGGTGCCAAACCCTATAGCGCAGGCAAACCCGATCCGGCGCTGACTGGCAAGCAGATGAAAGCCTTGCAGAAAAAGCTGTCTGCCCATGGATATGACGTGGGTAAAATTGACGGTATTCTAGGCGCCAAGACCCGCGCTGCCGTTCAGGCCGAACAGATCCGTCTGGGCCTGCCTGCCGATGCGTGGCCCACAAGGGCGCTGCTAAACAAGCTGTAAAAACCAAAAAGCCCCGCGCGAATTGCACGGGGCTTTTGTTTTAATCACTATCAGGGCTTACCAGTCGATAAACTCTTCGAAATCCTCAACCAGCAGACGCCACCAATCCAGATCATCGGCAAAATTTTCATTGCCCAGACCATCAAAATCCATATTCACATCCATTTCCAGATACGGATCGCCCTCGTCATCGATATAGGCTTTGGCAAAACGCTTGTCGCGGTTCCACTCGTTGATCTTCATCGCGCTAAGGCCGTCGTTCAAATCATACCCGGCCTTGAACATGATCGAGGAACAATTCAGGTTGTCTTCACAGCCATAGAAATAAACCGAAAATTTGGTGTCGGAAACGCGGCTGGAAATCTTGGGGTCGCCACCATCATCCTTGCCCATTGTCGCAACCAGACCGAAGTTCTGCATCGCTTTTAGAACCGCGTTCGCGTCTTTTGCTGTTATCTGTGCCATTGCTATTGTGCTGCTGGCCAGCAGGGCCACAGCGGTCAACCCGCCAAATAGTTTCGTTTTAAATTGCATAGTGCACCTTTTCATCAAAGTTGGAATTCCGGGTGACTGAAACAAATATAGACCGATTGGTCAACGCGATTAACTGTCTCAGGCCACCATTGCCTCGGCTTTTTTCAGATCAACACTGACCAGTTGGCTAACGCCCAATTCGCCCATCGTCACCCCGAACAGCCGGTCCATCCGCGCCATTGTCACTGCGTGGTGGGTGATAATCAGGAAACGTGTGTCAGTGCGGCGGGTCATTTCGTCCAGCAGATCGCAGAACCGCGTGACGTTGGCGTCATCCAACGGCGCGTCGACTTCGTCCAGCACGCAGATCGGCGCGGGGTTGGCAAGGAACACCGCGAAAATCAGGGCCAGTGCCGTCAACGTCTGTTCCCCGCCCGACAGCAATGAAAGCGTTGACAGTTTTTTGCCCGGCGGTTGGCACATGATTTCCAAACCGGCCTCAAGCGGGTCATCGCTTTCGACCAGAACCAGCTTGGCTTCGCCACCGCCAAACAGGTGTTGGAACAACAAACCAAAGTTGGAATTTACTTGTTCAAACGCCGTCAACAGCCGTTCGCGTCCCTCTTTGTTCAGGCTGGCGATGCCGGTGCGCAGTTTCTTGGTGGCCTCTTCCAGATCTATCTTTTCGCTCAGCAGGGTATCGTGTTCTTCCTGCACCTCGCGGGCGTCTTCTTCGGCGCGCAGGTTCACAGCCCCCAGTGCATCGCGCTGGCGTTTCAGGCGGTTGACGTTGGATTCAATGCTTTCGGATGACGGGATCTGATCGGGGTTGGTATCCAGTTCCTCAAGCAGGTTTTGCGGTGTGGTTTCCAGCTCTTCGGCAATCCGTTCGGCGGCATAGGCCACAGTTTCCCGCGCCGCATCCGCCCGTGCTTCAGAACGTGCGCGGGCCTCGCGGGCCTCGGAGGCCGCGCGTTCGGCATCACGTTCGCCATCCACGGCCTGACGCAGGGCGGTTTCAGCCTCGGCCAAATTATCGGCAGCGGCGCGGCGGCGCACCTCGGCCTCGCCAATTGCATCGGCCAGCTCATCACGCTTGGCGGCGATTTCTTCGGGGGCGGCGCTGGCTTCTTTCAACTCGGCTTCGGACTGACCTTTTCGCTCTTCCAGTTCGGCAATCCGCTTTTCGGCCGTTTCCAGACGATGCCGCCAGCCGGAAATCTCTTTGGTAATCTCTTGGCTACGCTTCACACGCGCCTCGCCTTCACGGCGCAGTTCGTCATGGGCGGACCGCTTGGACATCATCGTGATCCGCGCGGCCTCGACCGTCATTTTGATATCTTCCACATCGGCCCGCGCGGCTTCCAGATCGCCCAGATCAGCCACGGATTTATCTGCCTCGGTCAGGCGTTGACGCGCCTGCATCGCCTCTTCTTCAAACCGCGTTACGGCCAGCCCTAGGCTCTCTAGTTTTCCCGCCGCGATGCTTTGATCCGCTTCGGCCCGCGACAGCGCCCGGTTGGCGTCCGACACCGCACGATCCGCCTCGCGTCGCGCTTCGCGGGCTTGCTGATCCTCGACCGTCAGGCGTTTCAATTCCTCGGACAGTAATTCATGCGCACGGGTGGCCCCCTCGGCCCGCGCGCTGGCCTCTTCCAGATCGCGTTTCAGTTCGACCAGACGGTTCAGCTGTTGCAACCGCAGGGCCGCCGCACTTGGCGCATCCTCGGCACCGGCGCGAAAACCGTCCCAGCGCCACAGATCACCGGCAAGGCTGACCAGCCGCTGACCCGGTTTCAGATCCTTTTGCAACCGCGCCCCGTCGGCAAAATCGACCAGCCCGATCTGACTAATCCGGCGCGCCAGAACCTCGGGCACGGTGACATAGTTCGACAGGGATTTCACGCCATCCGGCAGTGATTGCGCATTGGGGTAACCCGGCAAAACCGCCCAGCCCGACAACGCATCCGGCCCAACCTCGGGCGCGCGCAGATCATCCGCCAAGGCCGCGCCCAGTGCTTTTTCATACCCCGATTGCACCCGCACGGCGTCCAGCACCTGACCACCCTCGGCGGTGTCGCGTTCAACCAGTTTGGCCAGCGCGCCAACCTCGGCCCGCAGCGCGTTTGCTTCGCCCTCGGCCTCGGAACGCTCGGCCCGTGCATCCACTTCACGCGATTGCGCCTCGGCGCGGGCATCGTCGGCCTTGAGCAACGCCTCTTCGGCTGCCTCGGATCCCGCAGCCGCAGCCGCCTGCGCCACCTGCGCCGTTTCAAAATCCGCCGCCGATTTGGCCAGCGCGGCCTTTGATCCGGTGACAGCATCCCGCGCCCGCGTCGCCTCGGCTTCGTTTTTCTCGAGCGTCTTGCGGCTGTCTTCTTGCAAGCGATGCGCCGAATGGTGCTTGGCCGACAGCCGCGCCACATCTTCGGTCATCTGGGTCAGCGCCGCTTCGCGTTCCTGCAAAATGCTGGCCCCGTCGCGTGCTTCTTCACCCGCCGCTTCAACCCGCGCCTCGTGGCCTTCGCTGGCTTTGGCAATCTGTGTCTGTTCCCACTCCAGCCGCTCAATGGTTTCGCCCGCGTCCTTGTTCAGGCCTGCTTCGCGTTCCATATCATGCGTTAACTGGTTGATCCGCGCCTCTAGCGTTTCGATCATTTGTAACGCACGGGCCTCTTGGTCCTGCAAGGTATCGCGTTGAACCGTCAGGCGTTGCAACACCGCCGCCGCAATCGCTTCTTCTTCGCGCAGTGGTGGCAGTTTCTCCTCGGCCGATTCGCGCACTTTAGTCGAGGTCCGCGCAGCCCCTTCCGCCTGTGCCGCCGTTTTAGTGCGATCCGTCAGTTCAGCCTGTGATTTGGCCGACGCCTCGTCCGCCTCTTTCCAGCGGCGATACAGCAGTAACCCTTCGGCCTTGCGCAGATCATCGCCGATGGTGCGATACCGCGCCGCTTGCCGCGCTTGCCGTGCCAATTGCGCCAACTGGCTGGCCAACTGCTCGATCACATCCTCGACCCGTGCCAGATTGGTCTCGGTGCCTTTCAGCTTCAACTCGGCCTCGTGACGGCGCTGGTAAAGGCCGGAAATACCCGCAGCCTCTTCCAGAATACGGCGGCGGCTCTTTGGCTTGGCGTTGATCAGTTCCGAAATTTGCCCTTGGCGCACCAATGCTGGCGAATGGGCGCCGGTCGAGGCATCGGCAAACAGCATCTGCACATCCTTGGCGCGCACATCCTTGCCGTTGGCCTTATAGGCGCTACCTGCGTCCCGCGTGATCCGGCGCACGATTTCCAGCGTGTCCTGATCGTTGAAACCGGCAGGCGCCAGACGGTCGGAATTATCAATGGTGATGATCACTTCGGCAAAATTGCGGGCAGGGCGGCTGGCAGCACCGGCAAAGATCACATCTTCCATCCCGCCGCCGCGCATCGCCTTGGCGCGGTTTTCACCCATCACCCAGCGCAGCGCTTCCAGCAGGTTGGATTTACCGCAACCATTCGGCCCCACAACACCGGTCAGCCCGTCCGCGATCACCAGATCGGTCGGGTCGACAAAGCTTTTAAAGCCATTCAGCCTGAGTTTAGAAAATTGCAAAGCG
>CAZIDQ010000088.1:0-10646 GCA_964538015.1 uncultured Marinosulfonomonas sp. | reverse complement strand
TGAAAACTCAGCGCGGCGGGGGTGACGTTCAACTCGTTCGCTGCCGCCGCAAAGCTCATGTGGCGCGCAGCGGCCTCAAAGGCGCGCAGGGCGGTGAGTGGGGGTAGGCGGGTGCTCATATCAGTTAAGTATATCTTATCTGGCGCCCTGAAAAGACTCGTTTGTGCTGATAATTGATGGGTGTCACATTAAGGCAAGTTAAATGAAACTGTCCCGTCAGGAGGCCGAAATGCTGATGATCACGTCCGATCCGAAAATTAAGGAACTGGTTGCCAAAGGCCGCAAAGAGCGCAGTAGCGCGTTTTGGCGGGTGGTTTTCAAGGGTTCCTCTGCCGCTCGGCCAAAGGTCGTTACGGCATTGGGAAAAGGGGCAGCGCCTGCGCAGCGTTGCCCCGACTGCTCTTAGGTCAAGTATTGCCCGCCGTTGGCTGTCAGGGTTGAGCCGGTGATGAAACCGGAGTCATCCGAGGCCAGAAAGGTGACGCAACGGGCGATTTCATCGGCTTCGCCCAAGCGGCCCACCGGGATTTGCGCGATGATGCTGTCGCGCACCTTTTCCGGCACGGCCATCACCATTTCGGTGCCAATGTAGCCGGGGCAAATGGTGTTCACGGTGATGCCTTTGAACGCGCCTTCCTGCGCCAAGGCCTTGGTGAAGCCGATGTCGCCTGCCTTGGCGGCGGAATAATTCGCCTGCCCCATCTGCCCCTTTTGCCCGTTGATCGAACTAATGTTGATCACACGGCCGAATTTGCGCTCGCGCATCCCGTTCCAGACCGGATGGGTCATGTTGAACACGCCGTTCAGGTTGGTGTCCATCACCTCTTGCCACTGCTCGCGGGTCATTTTGTGGAACATGCCATCGCGTGTGATACCTGCATTGTTGACCAGAATTTCCACCGGACCCAGATCGGATTCGACCTGTGCGATGCCCGCGACGCAGGCATCGTAATCGGCCACCGACCATTTGTAGGTAGCGATTCCTGTGTCCTTGGTGAAGGCCGCGGCGGCTTCGTCATTGCCGGCATATGTGGCCGCGACTTTGTATCCGGCGTCCTGCAAAGCGATGGAAATGGCTGCGCCGATTCCGCGCGTGCCGCCAGTGACAAGGGCAACTCTGGTCATGTTCGTCTCCAAATCGGGCGCGCAATCAAGTTGCGCTAGGT
The DNA here is from genome assembly GCA_964538015.1 of uncultured Marinosulfonomonas sp. Lineage (GTDB taxonomy): Bacteria > Pseudomonadota > Alphaproteobacteria > Rhodobacterales > Rhodobacteraceae > Profundibacter. Next base: position 9,480 of record CAZIDQ010000088.1, on the reverse strand, counting down.
TGATCCATCACGCAACATTCTTGCGTGATGGATTTCCTTTACCCGCGTTCGACGCAGAGCGCAACACCCATTCCGCCGCCGATGCACAAAGTTGCCAAACCTTTTTTGGCGTCGCGGCGGACCATTTCAAACAACAGGGTGTTCAGGATGCGACAGCCCGAGGCGCCGATCGGGTGGCCAATGGCAATCGCCCCGCCGTTGACGTTGACGATTTCAGGATCCCAGCCCATGTCCTTGTTGACGGCGCAGGCCTGTGCGGCAAAGGCTTCGTTCGCTTCGACCAGATCCAAGTCCTCGGGTTTCCAGCCTGCGATTTCAAGGGCTTTGCGGCTGGCCCCGATTGGGCCAACGCCCATAATCGAGGGGTCAACACCGATAGTAGCGTAAGAAGCAATGCGGGCCATCGGGGTGATGCCGCGCTTTTCGGCGTTATCGGCGGACATCAGCAAAACGGCGGCCGCGCCATCGTTGATGCCGCTGGCATTGGCGGCTGTGACGCTGCCGTTTTCGCGCACAAAGGCGGGGCGCAGTTTTTGCATCGCTTCCATGGTGGCGCCGTGACGGATGTATTCGTCAGCATCGACGACGGTTTCACCTTTGCGGGTTTTCACAGTGAAGGGGATGATTTCATCGACGAATCGGCCGGCTTTTTGCGCCGCTTCTGCTTTGTTCTGGCTGGCGACGGCGAATTCGTCCTGCATTTCGCGGTTGATCTGCCACTGGTTGGCGACATTTTCGGCGGTCTGGCCCATGTGATAGCCGTTAAATGCATCCCACAACCCGTCACGGATCATGCTGTCGATGTATTTCACATCACCCATTTTATGACCAGCGCGCAAGTGTGCAACATGGGGGGAAAGCGACATGTTTTCCTGCCCGCCAGCGGCCACAATATCGGCATCGCCCAGTTGGATGTGCTGCGCGGCCAGTGCCACGGCCCGCAGACCCGAGCCGCAAACCTGATTGATGCCCCAGGCGGCGGATTCGACCGGCAGACCGGCGTTGATATGGGCCTGACGGGCGGGGTTCTGCCCCTGACCGGCGGATAGAACCTGACCAAGGATGGTTTCGGAAACCTCGCCTTTTTCAATTCCGGCGCGCTCGACAATAGCCTGTAAAACTGTGGCGCCCAGATCATGCGCGGGCGTGTTGGCAAATGATCCAAGGAAGCTGCCAACGGCGGTGCGGGCGGCGGATGCGATTACGATATCTGTCATTTTGACTGTCCTCTTTGCTGGTATTTTCAAGAGGCCAGATCTGCCTTGCCCCCCGTGTTGCGCCTAGTGTTAGGAGGTTTGATGTGATGCGGCAATAGCTGTGTTTTTGCCTGTCAGGCGCGTTTTTTCTGATCGGGGATACGCCACGGCGGTGTGGTTGTCGGGGCGCCAAAGTAGTATCCCTGAAGGCAGTCGACACTGATTCCTTCAAGGAATTTAACATCTTCTGCGGTTTCGACACATTCGGCCACAGTGAACATTTCAAACTGCTCAGCGATGGCCACCAGTGCCCGTGTCAGCACCTGATTATCAGGGTCATCTTGTATGTTACGGATGAATTGCCCGTCGATTTTGACAATATCGAAGTAGAAATTTTTAAGGAATCGGAAGGCGGTATAACCCGCCCCGAAGTCATCCAGCGCAAAGGATATACCACGCGCCTGCAGGTCGCGCATAAAGGCGGTGACAATTTCGGGCATCAACATTGCCGAGGTTTCCGTGATCTCCAGAATCAGCCGTTCGGCGGCGGTCGAATCCAGCGCCAGCCCGCTGTTCAGGGTTTGCATCCAGCGGGGATATCCGATGGATCGCGCGGACATGTTAATGGACAGGCGCAGGGTGGGTTCTTCGGCCAGCGCCGCAAGCCCAAGTTCCAATGCAAGGCAATCAATGATGCGGCCCATCTCATCGGTTTCCACCACCTCGATGAAATCGCGGGCGGGGATGATGCGGCCGGTTTCGTCCAGTACCCGGATCAGCCCCTCGTAAAAGGCGGGCTGGTGGATTCCGTCGGCGCGCACAACGGGCTGATAGGCCAGCATCACCTGTTTTCGCCGCAACGCGTCGTGGACCATTTGCATGGTATCCTTGTCGCGTTCACGGATGGCAAAATCCAACGGGTTATCCAGTTTTGGTGATAAATCCGGTCTTGTTGAAATACTGTCTGTCGGCATTAGAATCTCCGTCCCGTGCGTGGACAGAATGGCGCCATAGGAGCTAACAATAGGTAAACATTCCTATTTTGTTCTAATTTGATTACAAAGGGAATCATCTAGTCTAATTGTATGAAAGTAGGAAACAATATGGAAAGCAGATGCGCGTGGGTTGGGGATCAGCCGATATATATTTCCTATCATGATGATGAATGGGGCGTTCCCGAGTATGACAGCCGCACCTTGTGGGAGAAACTGATTCTGGACGGGTTTCAGGCCGGACTTAGCTGGATCACCATCCTGAAGAAACGCGATAATTTTCGGGCGGCGTTTGCTGGGTTCGATCCTGATGTCATTGCCGGATGGGGCGAAAAAGATGTGGAACGGTTATTGCAGGACGCGGGCATCGTGCGCCACCGCGGCAAAATCGAGGCGACGATTGGCAATGCCAAGGCATGGCAGGCGATCGAGGCGCGCGAGGGGTTTGAGACGTTCCTGTGGAACTATGTGGATGGCAAACCGCTTCAGAACCGGTTCAAAACTATGGCCGAGGTTCCCGCGCAAACACCCCTGTCGGTGCAGATTTCGAAGGATTTGAAAAAGGCGGGGTTCCGGTTTTGCGGCCCGACGATTGTTTATGCCTTTATGCAGGCGGTGGGCATGGTGAATGATCATGAAGTCGGGTGCGAATGCCACGACAGGGTGGCAAAACTGGCGCGTTAAGGGGCGATGAGCGACTGGATGATGGCGAATGTGCTGTCGGTATCCCATTCCGCGCCGCCGGTCAGACGGGCGATTTCCTGACCCTCGGGGTTCAGGATCACCGAAACGGGCAGGCCCAGAACGCCCATATTGCGGGCGAGGGTCTGTTTGGGGTCCAGCAGGATCGGCAGGCTGGTGATACCGGCACTTGCGAAGAATTTGTTGATCGCGGGCACGGTGTTGCGACCGGTGGCGATGGTGACAACCTCGAACTTGTCGCCCCCTTTTTGTTTCTGCAGCCGGTCCAGTGACGGCATTTCCTGACGGCATGGCGGGCACCAGGTGGCCCAGATGTTCACCAGCACGTATTTGCCTTTGTATTCGGCCAATGTGTGTTCGTTGCCATCTGCGTCGGTAAAGGGGGTGGCGACGGCAGGTTTTGCCGTTTCATGGAACGACAGCTTCAGCATCAACCCCTGGGCCAGCGGGTGCGGGCCGCTTAGGCCGGTGCTTTGGGTCACCTCTGTGGGGGGCGATTGCAGGCCCAGCGCGCCCTTGACAGCCTCGATATTGCTGACCGCATAGATTGCACCGGCAGCGATTGCCGCATATAGGATGGCTGAACGTAACTGCATATTAATTCTCCGGGTGCCGATGATGACCGAAACTAGCAAAGATAACGCAAAAGCCAACACCATGTGGGGTGGTCGGTTTGCCGCAGGGCCGGACGCGATCATGGAGGCAATCAATGCCTCGATCGGGTTCGATCAGCGGATGGCCAAGCAGGACATCGAAGGCTCGCGTGCCCATGCCGCGATGTTGGCGGCAGCAGGCATCATCACTGATACGGATGCGGCGGCGATAAGGGAAGGGCTTCTCACGGTATTGTCAGAGATCGAGGGCGGCACGTTTGAATTTTCCACAGCACTTGAGGATATCCACATGAACGTGGAATCCCGCCTGAAGGATCTGATTGGCGAACCGGCGGGGCGACTGCATACGGCGCGGTCGCGCAATGATCAGGTGGCGCTGGATTTTCGCATGTGGGTGCGCGAGCAGACAGATGCGGCGATCACCGGATTGCAGGCGCTGATGCAGGCATTGCTGACGCAGGCCGAGGCAGGCGCGGATTGGGTGATGCCTGGCTTCACCCATTTGCAAGTGGCCCAGCCGGTCACTTGGGGCCATCACATGATGGCCTATGTGGAAATGTTTGGCCGCGACATGAGCCGCTTTGCCGACGCGCGCAAACGCATGAACCTGTCGCCCTTGGGCGCGGCGGCGCTGGCGGGCACGTCCTTTCCGATTGACCGGCATATGACCGCACAGGCGCTGGGTTTTGACGCGCCAGCCTCCAATTCATTGGACGCTGTGGCAGATCGGGACTTCGCGTTGGAATATCTGGCCGCATGTTCGATTACTGCAATGCACCTGTCGCGGTTTTCAGAAGAATTGGTGATCTGGTCCTCGGCTCAGTTTCGATTTGTGCAATTGTCGGATCGGTTTTCCACCGGATCATCCATCATGCCGCAAAAGAAAAACCCCGATGCGGCGGAACTGATCCGCGCCAAGATCGGGCGGATCATGGGGGCGATGGTGGGGCTGTTCACAGTGATGAAGGGCCTGCCGCTGACCTATTCCAAGGACATGCAGGAAGACAAAGAACAGGTGTTCGGCGCTGCCGACAGCCTGATGCTGGCGTTGGCCGCGATGACCGGCATGGTCAGCGATATGAACGCCAATGTGGACGAGCTGGAGCGCGCAGCGGCCACAGGCTTTTCCACTGCAACTGATCTGGCCGATTGGCTGGTGCGGGAATTGGGGATGCCGTTTCGCGATGCGCACCATGTGACCGGCACGCTGGTGGCACTGGCCGAGGACAAGGGCTGTGATTTGCCCGACCTGTCGCTGGATGATATGCAAAGCGTGCATGAAAACATTAATGCGGGTGTGTTTGACGTGCTGGGCGTGCATAACTCGGTCGCCAGCCGCACCAGTTACGGCGGCACGGCGCCAAGTGAAGTGCGCAAGCAGATCGCCCGCTGGAAAGAGGCATTGAAATGAGAGCAGTTTTTGCAATGATCGCATTGGCCACGCTTGCCGCTTGTGGTGCGGATGGCGAACCGGTGCGCCCGTCAATGAATGCGGGTGTTACGGTGACGCCCAGCGGTGTGCATCCGTCTGTTTCTTTGGGCACAAAGGTTGGGCCGGTAAACCTTATCCTCGGGCTATAGAACCCAGCGGAACGACCGCTTCAATTCCTCAACACCATTTTTGTCATACCAGCGCCCATGCGCCAATATGATGCGGTCGGGTCCCCAGTTGATCATCTTTTCGACCTCGGTGCGCAGCAACTCGCGATGCTTGGAAAATGTCATGCGCATATCGCGCGGCATCTGGCCGTCAGGGTCCTGTATCCCGCCCCATTTCGTCAGAATGCGCAGAAACCAGCCCAGCTTGTCCGGTTCGAAATTTTCGATCAGATCAGTCAGGATCAGGGTCTTCGAGGCCTTGTGAAAGAACACCGCCTCACGATGGATTTTACTACCCTCAACGATCATCTGTTCAATTTGTCCGGCCCATGCGGCGGGCGGGGTCTGGCTCAGGTCTTCGTCAAAGCGCAAGGCCATCCCGTGTTTTCTGGCCCGCTTCACCACCCCGGGGGCAGCATAGGCGCGGGCCTTGGGGAATGCTTTTTGCCATTCCGTGATATAGGCATAGTGAATCCAGTTGGGCGCAATCAGGTGGCAAACAGGGCCAAGGGCGGCGATTTCATCCCGCAGGCTGTCGCAAATCTTGGTGGGCGAATGCAGCCAGATGTTGCCGTTTTCCAGCCGCACCACGGTCATGCGTGTGGAAAAGGGCGCGCCGTAGAATTTAATGGCTGGCCCGTCCACGATCCAGATGTTTTCGGCGATGGGTTTAAGGGTGTTCAGGGGGGCATAGCCGGCCATTATATATGTCCTAACCCACGGTGACATAGCACGATAACATAGACCGCTAAAATCGCACCCAGAATTTCGATCACCCCTAGCAACACTGGGATTGGATCAGGTGTGGTGGGGAACACATGCCCCAGATCAAGCAGCACCACAAAAATATATCCCCAACCAGCAATGATACCGCCGATTGCCGCTGTTTTACTGTCGCGCAGCAAACCGATGGCCGAGGTTATGGCTCCAAACCCCAGCAAAACCAAAACCAAATCGAACCCCCAGAAAGCAGAGCCGCCAAGGCCCGAGAAATTGCGGGTTTCAATGGGGCCGCCCGGCACAAGGGCGATGAATGTCAGAACCAGCAACAATAACAGTTTCCCAGCGGGATGAAAAAACGGGCGGGTGTCATCCGGCCAACCGGCTTCAACCCTTTTTATTGTCCGGTGAATGTTCGTAGATGAGAAAGACATAGCGGTTCTTCCTTTTAAATGACCAGTGGGTCAGTTGTTAATGGAGTTTATAATGACCGTCAAGTCACTATAAACTTGCCCTGCGCCGAAATTTGCTTACACAGGAGCAAAGTGAGGGATTATGCCAAAGATTGTTGACAAAGATGCAATGCGGGTGCGGATCATGGAGGCTGCGATGCAGTGCTATGCAACGCAAGGGTTCCACGCTGCCAAAATGAGCGACATTGCCAAGGTTGCGGGTTTGGCCAAAGGCACGCTGTACCTCTATTTCAAAAGTAAGGATCAGTTGACCACTTCGCTGGTGAAATGGATTTTTCAGGACGTGGAACAGAAGATGCTACCGCAAGGGACAGTGGCCACGCTGGACGGATATATCGGCCAACTGCGCTGTATGCTGGACGCTCCGGAAGAAGCGCGCAGCGAAACACGGATGTTTTTCGAGGTGCTGGGGCCAAGTTTTGGATCCGAAGAAGTGGTGCACGAAATTGGTGCGTTCTTTGAGCGGGTCACGGTGCAAAATGCGCTTCAGTTGCAGGCGTTGATTGATGCGGGCGAGGTTCGTGAGGGGCTGGATCCCGAAATTTCTGCGCGGATGATCACTTCGGTGATTGACGGGATGGTGACACATCGGGCGTTGTTCGCGATTGCGGACCGGCGTTATGGCGCAATGCTGGAAACAGCACTGGAGTTTATCCGGCGCGGGCTAGAACCCAGAAATAATGCTTAAACCTGCGTGAATACCCGCCAGCGGCGGGGAAATGGCGGGGTTTTGTCGGGCTGGTGTCGTGGTAATACTGCTGGGCATGGTCCAGATCAAAGGCACACCGAAACCAGCGAGTGAGGACGACATGGTAATTCGCAATCTCCGTATCGAACGGGGCTGGTCACAAGAGCAGCTGTCCGAAATATCCGGCGTGTCGACCCGCACGATCCAACGGATCGAGCGTGGCGGCAAGGCCAGTCTGGAATCCTTGAAGTGTTTGGCTGCGGTGTTTGAAACCCCAATTTCTGACCTTCAAAAGGATTTTATCATGACACATCCTGACAATGGCTTGACCGAGGAAGACCGCGCTGCTTTGAAATACGCCCATTACCTAAAATCCTATGATCGGGATTATGACCTTGGTGGCGGGTCAGCGGCGCAACATATGTCGGACGCGGAACGCGCGGTTGTAAAACATGTGCGCAAGCTAAAGATATTTTTCACAATGGCAATTTTCGTTGATCTGATTCTTGTGGTGTTATTGGCGATTAACCTGCTGACATGGTCTGGCTATTTGTGGGTGATTTGGCCAACACTGGGTTTGGCGATTGTTATGGCGGTAATTGCGATCTGGTTGTTTGGTTTTAACGGACCGCTTGGCGAAAGCTGGGAACGACGCCAGATCGAAAAGCGACTGCGAAATCTTTAGGTGTCGGAAGGAATCTGATGTCAAAATTACGCCTGATCTATTTGCTGCTGGCGATCCTTGGGGCGTTATTGCCGATAAGCTATCTTGCCCCGTGGATCATAGAAAACGGCCTGTCCATTGGCGGGTTAATCGCCGCTTGGCAGCAAAACCCGACGGTAACAGGGCTGTTTTGGGATCTGGTGATTTCCGCCATTGTGCTAACGATCTGGGTTCTGGCGGACACATTGCCGCGAAATAACCGCCTCCCGCTGCTTGCCATTCCCGCAACTTTCCTTATCGGTGTGTCCTGCGGCTTGCCGCTTTTTCTATACTTACGCACAGGGCCGACCGACTGATGGACCACTTTCTGTATCAAAACGGCATCCTTCATGCCGAAGACGTTGCAATCCCCGAAATCGCCGCACAGGTGGGGACGCCGTTCTACCTCTATTCCGCCGCCACCCTGCGCCGCCATTTCCGGCTGTTTGACGAGGCACTCGAGGGGCTGGACCATCTGGTTTGCTACGCGATGAAAGCCAATTCCAATCAGGCCGTGCTGAAACTGATGGCCGATATGGGCGCGGGTATGGATGTGGTTTCTGGCGGCGAATATGCGCGTGCGCGGGCCGTCGGTGTGCCGGGCGAGCGGATCGTGTTTTCCGGCGTTGGCAAAACGCGGGATGAAATGCGGATGGCACTGACAGGCGGCATTCGGCAGTTCAATGTTGAATCCGAACCGGAAATGGTTGCCTTGAACGAAGTGGCCTTGTCGCTGGATATGGTCGCGCCGATCACCATTCGGGTGAACCCCGATGTGGACGCCAAAACCCATGCCAAAATAGCCACCGGAAAATCGGAAAACAAATTCGGCATCCCGATCTCGCGGGCTTCATCGGTCTATGCCCAAGCCGCCGCGATGAAGGGGCTTGAGGTGATCGGTATTGACGTTCACATCGGCAGTCAGTTGACGCAGCTTGACCCCTACCGCGCCGCTTACGAAAAGGTGGCTGACCTGACAAAACAATTACGCACCGAGGGTCATAACATCCGCCGTCTTGATCTGGGCGGCGGTCTGGGTATCCCTTACGAGCGCTCAAACGATGCGCCACCTCTGCCGATGGAATACGGGCAGATGGTCAAGGATGTGCTGGGTGATCTGGACTGCGAAATCGAGATCGAACCCGGCCGCCTGATCGCAGGCAACGCCGGAATTCTGGTAACAGAAGTGATCTATGTGAAACAGGGCGAGGACCGCCAGTTTCTGATTGTGGACGCAGCCATGAACGATCTGATCCGCCCCGCGATGTACGAAGCACACCATGACATCGTGCCGGTGGTCGAGGCCGAAGCGGGGGTGGAGCAATCCCCTTACGACATCGTTGGTCCCGTATGCGAAAGCGGCGATACATTCGCCAAACAACGTAACCTGCCACCACAGCAGGCCGGTGATCTGGTGGCGTTCCGCTCTGCCGGTGCTTACGGCGCGGTGATGGCCTCGGAATATAATTCGCGCCCGATGATCCCCGAAGTTTTGGTCGATGGGCATCAATTCGCTGTCATCCGGCCCCGCCCGACCTTGGAAGATATGATAAACCGCGATACCATACCGGAATGGCTCTGACCTATCAGGGCCGATAAAGGATCGGTATGAGCGGTAATCGCACCCCAAAGGACGACGCCCTGAAAGGGCTGGCATGGCCCCTGCGCCTGACCCGTGCGGGTATGGTGGCGGAACGCGCGACCAAGGCATTCTGGCCGTTGTGGTCGGTGCTGATGCTGGCGATTGCGCTGGTGATGCTGGGGGTGCAGGATTTCACCCCGCCGAAACTGGC
>CAZIDQ010000087.1:3289-10668 GCA_964538015.1 uncultured Marinosulfonomonas sp. | reverse complement strand
CCGCATGAATGTAGCGATTGATATCAGTATCCCCGGCAAGATGAGCATCGAAGAGATGCAGTTTCTGGCCGCCCTCGCCCAGCAAGTTCCCGCAGGGGGCAATATCGTCGAGGTGGGGCCGTTTTATGGCAGATCCACCCATGTGATGGCGCGCAGCAATCCGCAGGCCAACATCCATTCGATTGACACCTTCGAGGATGTGGAATGGACCCGAAACTATGCCAACAGCTATCGCGAAATCCCGCCATTTGGTCTGGAAGCGTTTCAACATTTCACCCGTGACTGCCCGAATGTCACCCCGATCAAAGGGTTTTCGCCCGATGTGGTTTCCGATTGGGACACGCCGGTCGATATGTATTTCGAGGACGCAATCCACGGTAATCCGGGCCTGCGGGACAATCTGGATTTCTGGATTGCCCGCCTGAAACCAGGCGGTATTTTATGCGGTCACGACTATTCGCTGCGCTTCATTGACGTGAAACGCGAATCTGATGGTTGGGCGCAGCGCTGGAACACACAGGTGGCGATTGTTGGCAGCCTTTGGGCCATTCGCAAACCTGTGGGCGACACACCCCCTGCCCCGTTGCACCTGTCGCTGGATGATTTTGCGCAATTGCGGCTGCGGGTCAAGAACCGCCACAAGGGCTATAGCGTGGCCAGCAGCGGCTATTGGGCCGGAGCGCATCTGGATGCCGACCCGATGATCTGGCTGGATGTGGTGATGGAGAATGGCGCGCCCGATTTGGGGCTGGAATACCGACTTGGAAATGCGGCCGGCCTAACGACAGAATGGATTCCGGCCGGTCAAAGGGCACGACTGGAGCAGGATGGCAAACCCGTCCCCTTTACCCGCATTGCCGCCCGTCTTACGGGAAAAAACCCGGATGGATTGAAGGTGATTTACCAGACATCGGCCCGCCAGATCGGCAATGGTGGCTATCGGCTGTCGAAACTGTCGAAATGGACCACAGACGGCGAATGGTGCCACGCCAGCCCCGAACAGGCTGCCATTTCATCGCTGACGATGCGCCTTGCCAAGGGGCTACCGGAAAATTCGCAAGGGGCCTTTACCCCGCGCCCTAAAAACCTGTTGAAGGTTAAAGGCAAAGCGGTGATGCGCCGTTTGAAACAGCGGCTGGGCATCAGGAATTAACTATTCTTTCGCGGGTTTAGGCTGCAAGGCCTCGGGGTTGCGCAGCCAGACGTCGCGTTGGGCAAAGGGTATTTCAATCCCTTCTTCGGTGAACCGGCGGGCGATTTCGTGGTTGATGTCGGATTTCACGCTAAGTTTCCAGTTGATGTCGCGCAGGATGGCGCGGATCTCGAAATCCAGCGAATCCGCTCCGAACCCCTGAAAGATGACCGATGGCTTGGGGTTGGCCAGCACCATCGGATGCGCCTCGGCGATTTCGCGCAACAGGCCTTCGACCATTTTGGTATCGGTGCCATAGGCCACCCCGACCGGCACGATCAGCCGCCCGACCGAATTGCCGCGGGTCCAGTTGGTGACCACGCCCGAAACAAGGTCCGAGTTGGGTACAATCACATCGGTGCGATCAAAGGTTTCAATCCGGGTCGAGCGCACGGATATATCGCGCACATACCCCATCTGGCCGCCGACCTCGATCCAGTCGCCTTCGGAAATGGGGCGTTCAATCAGCAGGATGATGCCGGACACAAAGTTGGACACGATGTTCTGCAAACCAAAACCGATGCCGACCGACAGCGCACCGGCAACGATGGCCAGCGACGACAGATCAATCCCCGCCGCCGTAATCGCCACCACAGCAGACAGGAATATCCCGATATAGCCAACCCCCGACACAATCGCGTTGCGCCCGCCCACATCCATTTTGGTTTTGGGCAAAACCGTGGTGCGCAGGGTGCCCTGTATCAGGCGGGTGCCCATATAGCCGATCACGAAAATAATTGCGAAGGTCAGGAAATCGGATGGCGAAATCCGCGTATCCCCCAGTGAAAACCCTTCTTTGAAACGCGACCACAGTTCCGTCAGATCTGTGACCCGTGCGCCCCATATCAGCGCAAAAACCGGGGCCGACGCCAGCACCAGCGCAAAACCCAGCAACACAGGGATCAGCGCCTCGCGGGCGCGTTCCTCGCTGCCGATGATCAGGGCGTAGATTTCGGAAATCATCCGTTGCAGGATCAACAGGAATGCCAGCAGCCCCAGAGACATGGCGGTCGGGAACACAATCGACTGCCCCGCCTCGAAATAACCGACTGCAGCCAGTAGCGGGCCGATGATTGCCAGCGCCAGAACGATCCGGCTAAGATAATAGATAATGCGGTTTTTATAACTGCGTTCCTCGCCTTCCACTTGTTCGTTCTGCACATGTAACCGCAGCAGTTTCGAAATACGCAACAGCGCATATCCGGCCAGCACCAACACAGGAAAGACCACCACGGTCAGCGATTCGATGCTCCAGTTATCGAAACGGGCGATGGTGCGGATCATCACGCTTAGCCCCAGCAGCACCCCCAGGATGGCGCTGTAAAACCGCCCTTTGCGCCGTTGTGGTGGCTCCAGATTTAGCGGCGGGATTATGTATTCGCTTTTGGGGAAAATCCGTGCCCCCAACCAGCGGGCAATCAGGAAAAACACACCCAGCGCCACAAGTGACGACAGTGCAATATCGCCGCGCACCCCGACCATTTGCGTGGCATACAGCGCCTCGACCAGGGCCAGCAGGCCGATCAGTGGCAACACCACCTGCATGATCGACAGGATAAACGCCATGCTCCAGCGGGCCGGTGTGCGATCCTTGGCTTGCACCCTGAAGGTCAGTTGCTCCATCCAGTGCCGCCCGCGTGTCAACAACACCAGCGCAACCAGTGACAAAAACAGGATCAGCGGTAGTTTTGCCTTTAGCTGAACCTGTTGGGCGGGGCTGGACCATGCGCTGGACAGTTCCTTGTTGATACTGCCTGCCGTATTGCTGATCGCCTCAAGCCCGCCTTTCCAGTAGACCGGATTTAACGGCGAAGCCCCCAGTTCCAGCAATGCATCGGTCTGGCGGCTGCGGATTATCTGGTCCACCCCGCGGATCAGACCATCCGCGCGGCTATAGGCCACCTCGGCAGTTTTGGCCGGCGCCCGCAGTTGCGCCATGCGTTGATCCATTTCGATCCGCTGACGGGCAATTTCGGGGGCTTCCTCGATCCCGTCCACCTTTGGTCCCAGCGCATCAATCTGCGCCTGCAATGTCTGGATCGCGCTATTGTTGGTGCCCTGCGCCTGCAAAAACTTCTCGCGCCAATCCACAAGCTGGGTGCGCAATTCTTCAAGCGCCGCAGTCGAGGCCCGACCGGCGTCTATCGCCTCTTCTGCGCGGCGGGCGGTTTGTTCCCATGCCGACAGGGTGTTGGTGACAGTTTTCTGGTAACTACCCGAGCCCGAACGGCTGCTATTGCCCCCCGCGCCTGCGTCTTGTGCGGCCCCTTGCATGGCAAATCCCAGCAGGGCGAAAATAGTTAATATACGAAACAGGTACCGCATCAGTCTTGAAACACCTTTGGTAAATCACGCGCGTTTCGGTCCAGCCATTCGGGCACCGGCAAATCCTTTTCACGCAGAAAATCTGGGTTGAACAGTTTGGATTGATAACGCGTGCCGTAATCACACAGCATCGTGACAATTGTATGACCCGGCCCCATTTCATGCGCCATGCGGATAGCACCGGCGATGTTGATCCCGCTGGACCCGCCCAGCACCAGACCTTCGTTTTGCACCAGATCAAAAATGATCGGCAGGGCTTCGGTATCGGGGATGCGATAGGCCATGTCGACCGTCAGCCCCTCAAGGTTCTTGGTGATCCGGATCTGCCCGATACCCTCGGCAATCGAGCCACCCTCGCTGGCCAGTTCACCCGTGGTGTAATAGCTGAACAGCGCCGCACCCTCGGGATCGGCAAGGCCGATTTTCACGTCACGCGACCGGCTGCGCAGCCCCTCGGCCACACCGGCCAGGGTGCCGCCAGAACCGACAGCGCAGATAAAACCATCCACCTTGCCGCCGGTCTGCTGCCAGATTTCCGGCGCGGTGGTTTCCACATGGGCCTGCCGGTTGACCACATTGTCAAACTGGTTGGCCCAGATCGCGCCATTGGGTTCGGATTGCGCCAGTTCTTCGGCCAAGCGGCTGGAATAGCGCACAAAATTATTAGAGTTGCGATAGGGCGCGGCGGGCACCGGTACCAGTTCGGCACCAGCCAGTCGCAGCATATCCATCTTTTCGCGGCTTTGGGTTTCGGGGATCACGATCACCGTTTTGAACCCCATCGAGGCTCCGATCAGCGCCAGCCCGATCCCTGTATTGCCCGCCGTGCCTTCAACAATCGTGCCACCGGGCAACAGATCACCACGCGCGATGGCATCCTTGATAATATACAGCGCCGCTCGGTCCTTGACCGATTGGCCGGGGTTCATAAATTCGGCCTTGCCCAGAATTTCACAGCCCGTGGCTTCGCTGGCCGCGTTCAGGCGGATCAACGGGGTGTTGCCGATCGATTGTTCCAGATTTTCGCAAATGTCCACAGCGCGCGCCTTTTTTTGACCTATACTATGTCTATGCAGGCCGCAGTGGGTATTCAAGCGCCACTGCGCAACCGGTCACGGTTTCTTGCAAGCCAGTTGGCGGCAAAAACCAGCGGCAGGATGTTGGCATCACCGCAATCCACGAATTGCATCAGCTGGTCATAGCTCAGGATATGGCTGTGGATGTCTTCGTTTTCCTCAACCTCGCCCCTGTTGGTACCACCCTGCCCCGCCAGATCGCAAATGCCCAGATAGATATGGTAATATTCGCTAGAGGCCCCGGGGGATGGATAGGTTTGGGCAATCGGGATCAACTCGCTTAACGCAAGCCCTGCTTCCTCGACTGTTTCGCGGCGTGCGGCCTGTTCGGGGGTTTCGCCCGTATCAATATGCCCCGCGACCGGTTCCAGCACCCACGGGTATTGCGCGCCACGGGCAAAGGGGCCAAGGCGGAATTGTTCCACCAGCAGCACGCGGTCCAGCACAGGGTCATAGGGCAGCACGATGGCCACATCAAAACCGATGAAACTGGCGCGATCCAGAACGTCGCTCATTTCACCGTTGAACTGGCGAAACCGGATGTCGAATTCGCGCATGGCGTAGAAATTGCTATAGGCCATGCGGCTGTCCCTGACCGAAACATCATCGCGGCTGCGCGGCGACCAAGTGGCCGGTTTTCGGGAATCCGCCTGTCCCCGCAGATAAGATGCGGCGCGGCGGGAAATGGCGGGGAAACGCCGCGCCAACTCGTCTGCTGTGATCTGGCCGAAATACTGCATCGACTCTTGTGCGGCCAGAACGGTTAAATCACTCCACCCGGCCTTCCATTGTTGGAAATCCCACGGGGCGCCAGCGGTTAACGGCTGTGTCGGGAAATAGACTTGCGCCGCCACCGGCCCGTTTGGGGTTTGCACCTGTTGCGGACGTAAATGGTAGTCAAACCCGCCTTTGTAGAAATCCAGCCGCGCCATTTCATCGACCGTAAGCCCCGTCACCAACAGCCCCATTGCTTTGGCGCCGGATTTCGGAATGATCATTGCCTGTGCCGCAGCATCAACCCGGCAAATTATGTGATCAAGCAGCGTTGCAGGCACTGCCTGCTCTGGCAACAACGGGTGTCCCAGCACAACTTCCAGCAATGGAATATGCGCCAGAGTGCCATAGCAAAATAGATTGCCCATCGGTTAATTCCAGCGTTTTGCGACCTCGGAACATACCAAACCGCCAACGATTCCAAACACCAGGATTGTTATGATAATCGTCGGAGTGGCAATCTGCATGCCGTAATCAATCATCAACTGGAATACGCCGACAACGGCATCAACCGGACCATCGTAGTATTTACGCAGAGCCAACTTGATCATCTCGCGGATGGAATGCAGCATCAACCCCCAGATCAAAATGGCAACCGCCGCTGTTATTCCGGCCCCGATCGGGCCACTTGCCCGCTGTGCGATCCGCGGGTTCAGGAATATCCAGCCCAGAACCGCCCCAATCAACGCATTGAACTTGGAAAAGTTGCCGACATAGGTTCCTTCGGGCAATGTGGCAACGATCTGCTCTGACACCACCCATGCCATTAAACCAAAAATAACCAGTCCGGCCAAACGTATTGCTGAAGGCATCTCATTTCTCCGTGTTCTGTTGGCCGGATAATCCCTGCCCTATAGCGTCTGGTCAAGCGCTGTCATCAGCTTGTCGATTTCTGCTTTGGAAGTGTAATGCACAAAGCTCAATCGTAAAACGCCCTTTTCGGGATCAATCCCTTGCGCCTGCAAGGCCCTGACAGCATAAAAGTCGCCCCCGCCAGCCATAATTCCAAGCGGGGCCAGCGCGGCGGCGGCAGCTTCGGCATTGCCCTCCAGCTCGACTGCAATCGTCGGGGCACGCCCTTTGGCCTGTGTTGGCCCCAACAAGCGGACAGAGTTCTTTTGCCCCAGATAATCCAGCAACGGCTGCATCAATTCAGTTTCCGCCCCGCGCATCAACCCATGCACCGCGCTTGCCCGTCCGGTGGCATCGACCACCCCGTCAAAATGATGCGCATACAGTTGGTCAACATAATCAGCCATCCCCGCACAGGCGGCGATTTGTGCGTGGTCCGGCCCTGCGGGGGTAAAGCGTTTATAAAGGCAAGGCGCGTTGAAATAATGCCCCTGATTGGGCAATTCCATTCCTAACACGCGGCGGATCACCATGATGCCCTGATGCGGGCCAAAGGTTTTATAGGCCGAAAACAGATAGACATCCGCGCCCATTTCATCAACATTAACAAAGCCGTGCGGCGCATAGCTAACCCCGTCGACGCAAGAATAAGCGCCGTTCTCTCGCGCCACTTTGCAAATCGCGGCCACATCATTGATCTCGCCCACTACGTTCGAGCAATGTGGAAAGCAAACCAGTTTCACCTTGCCATCCAGCAGCTTTTCCAAGTCAGCCGTGTCCAGATGGCCGGTTTCAGGATCCATCTTCCATTCGCGCACCTCGAACCCCTCTTCGGCCAAACGCCGCCATGGGCCGGTGTTGGCCTCGTGATCCTGATTGGTGACGATAATCGCATCGCCCGGCGTCAGGTGCTGGCGGAATGCCTGCGCCAAAACATAGGTGTTCTGCGTGGTCGAGGGACCAAAGGATAATTCATCCGTATCCACCCCCATCATCACGGCCAGACGTTCGCGGGCCTCGTCCATTTCAGCCCCGCCCAGACGGCTGGCCTCGTAGGGTGCATAGGGCTGTACCTTGCGGCTGTGGTAGAACCGGAACAGACGGTCCAGCACCGGCTTGCAAGTATAACTGCCACCGGCATTTTCGAAAAACGCCTGCCC
>CAZIDQ010000087.1:0-3189 GCA_964538015.1 uncultured Marinosulfonomonas sp. | reverse complement strand
CCCTCCAGTTTGTCCATCACCGAGGCAAAGCTGACCTCGCCGTAATGGGCAACCGCTGCTTTGAACAGCCCCTCTTTGTCGCCAAACAACTGATAGAGCGTGGCGCGTGGCACATTCATCGCATCGCTTAACATCCCGATTGACGCCCCGGCATAGCCATGCGTCCAGAATACCCGCATCGCGGCGTCAAGGGCGGCGGCCTTGTTAAAACCACGGGGCCGCCCGCGTGGGCGGCTTTGGGGGATATGATCACTTATATTTGAACTCATCGTTCTATTATTAACTGGCTATGGGTCGTTATGCAATATATGAAACGATCATTCTGTTAATCAAAGGACTCAGCCATGACACGCCAACCGCTGCTCGACATAACCCCTGTGACCCCCGAAACCGCCACTGCATCCGTTGTGGCAATTCTGAAAAATACCCAGTCAAAATTGGGGTTTATCCCGAATATGTATGGCTACATGGGTGCCCTTCCCGGCGTGCTCGAGGGGTATATGGCCGCCTATACCAGCTTTCGCAACGACGCCGGGTTTACACCGCCGGAACAAGAAACCGTGTTCCTAAGTGTAAGTGCTGTGAACGGTTGCACCTATTGCACCGCGGCCCATTCAATGATTGCCGACAAATTGTCCAAAGTGCCCGCTGCTGATCTGGCCGCGTTGCGCGATGGCAGCCCCCTGCCCGACCCGCGCCTAAACGCACTGGCCAGATTCACCCGCACCATGGTCGAAAAGCGCGGGATGCCGGACAAGGGCGAAGTGGATACATTTCTGGCCGCCGGTTTCAAATCGCAGCATGTGCTGGGGATCGTTCAGGCAATTGCTTGCAAGACCTATTCGAATTTCGTCAACCATCTGGCGGCAACCGAACTGGACGCGGCATTTGAAGTTTACAAAGTCACGGCGTGACGCAACAAAAAAGCCCCGCAATACACGCGGGGCTTTTCCTGTCTTAGGGGTGTGTTCCTATTTCAGCTTCTTCAACTCCTGCCGAAGACCGATGAAAATCGACACACACATCAGCAACAACAGCATCGCAAACGGGAAGCCCGTCGTCACCGCCATCGCCTGTAGTGCATCCAGTCCACCGCCCAGCAACAGGGCAATTGCCACCAGCCCTTCAAACACGCACCAGAACACACGCTGGGGGGCCGGGCCTTCGGTTTTGCCACCGGCTGTGATGGTGTCGATCACCAGTGATCCCGAGTCCGACGAGGTCACAAAGAAGACCACAACCAGAACAATCCCGATCACCGATGTAATCTTGGCCATCGGCAGCTGGCTCAGCATTTCGAACAACTGTGTTGGCAGAGGAGCGTTCTTGGCACCTTCAAACCCGTCATTGACGAATTGCGCAACGGCAGTGCCGCCAAAGACCGACATCCACAACACACAAACCAGCGAGGGGATCAACAGCACGCAAATGATGAATTCACGCACGGTACGGCCACGGCTGACGCGGGCGATAAACATGCCGACGAAAGGTGACCAGCTGATCCACCATGCCCAATAGAAGGCGGTCCAGCCTTGGCTAAAGTTGGCATCCGTGCGCCCGAACGGTTGTGAAAGGGCCGGCAGGTTTTTGGCATAGGCGCCAAGGGATGCGAAAAAGCCGCTGATGATATCTGCGGTCGGCCCGACAAACAGCACAAACAACAGCAGGATCGCCGCCAGCACCATGTTGATTTCCGAGGCACGTTTCACACCGGAATCCAGACCAGCCAGAACCGACATAAGCGCAACCCCGGTGATCACTACAATCAGGATGATCATCGTGCCTTCACCTTCGGCAACGCCAAACACAAAGTTCAGGCCCGCATTGGCCTGTTGTGCGCCAAAGCCCAGCGATGTGGCCAACCCGAACAATGTGGCAAACACTGCCACAACGTCGATGATATGACCTACCCAGCCCCAAACGGCATCGCCGAAAATAGGGTAGAAAGCCGAACGAATGGTCAGCGGCAAACCTTTGTTATAGCTGAACAGGCCCAGAGCCAGCGCGACAACGGCATACATCGCCCAAGGGTGCAGGCCCCAGTGATAGATCGTGGCGGCCATGCCCAGTTGCGCGGCAGCTGTTGCATCACCAGCAGCCCCTTGCAGCGGTGCCCAGCTGTCAGGGCCCCCGGCCCCTTCGGCAAAGGATGTGCTGAAATGCGACAGCGGTTCCGACACGCCATAAAACATCAGCCCGATGCCCATGCCCGCCGCAAACAGCATCGCGAACCAGCCGACATAGCCATAATCAGGCCGCGCATCCGCCCCGCCCAATCGCACCTTGCCCAGCGGCGTGACGATCAGCATCAGACAGAACAGCACAAAAATGTCGCCTGCCAGCAGGAAGAACCAGCTAAAGTTGGTGGTCACAAAATTCCGCATGGATTTAAACAGGGCCGTTGCCTGCTCAGGGACCATCAATGTACCGATTACAAATATAAAAATCCCCAACCCGGCAATCAGAAATACCGGATTGTGGATATCAAGGCCGAACGGGCCGATTTTTGTCTGGATATTGTCCTGCCCAACCTCATAGTCAATCTTGTCTATGAGGAGGTCAGTTTCGTCAGTCACTGACATATTCACGTCTCCCTGTTAGGTTTCGCTATTACGGGGGTATTGGTTTTGGTTTTCACCCCTGAGGCGAATCTAGCAGGGGAAATGGGCGATTGGGATGCTAAAACGAAGACTCAGCGTCGTTTTACGTCACTTTTGTGTGGTTTGCGGCATTTTTCCTCACGAAACCGTGAGGTTTCAAACCGCTCTGGCCAGTGTACACCGTTCAGTTTTCAGGATCAGTGGTGGCAATCACGCGGATTTCAACAACCGCCCCTTCGCGCCTTAACCCCGCCACCTCGACGGCTGTCCAGGCCGGGTAAGGCGCTTTGACATAATCGAGCCGCACCCTGTTGAACAAATCGAAATGACCGCGCAATCCGATATGGTAACTTGTCATTTCGACCACGGCAGCAAAGGTCAGACCTGCTTCGCCCAAAACGCCACCAATCTTGTCAAAGGCGTACCGAAACTGCGCTTCGGGGTCTTCAGCCATCCCGCCTTGCGCATCGCTTCCTGTAACACCCGACAGGAAAACGTGGTTGCCCGACTGTATCGCGGGCGATAACTTTAACTGCTCCGCCGATGCTCGAACCTCCTCTGGAATGATCGCGCGAATTGCCATGTGGTG
>CAZIDQ010000086.1:3258-10720 GCA_964538015.1 uncultured Marinosulfonomonas sp. | reverse complement strand
CGGCACTGCTTTGCAGGGTTTCGCCATAGTATTCCTTGACGGATTCGTGGGTCATCTAAAGGCTCCTGTCGAACTGTTCGGCACCAGAGCTAGCGGCGCAGGCAGGCAGATGCAATCACACATCCACCCCGTCACGCAGAGTTGAGCAGCCGTCAGAATTACATCGTCGTATTCACCCCGCCACCATCCAGCAGGATGTTCTGGCCAACGATAAATCCGGCCCTGTCCGAACACAAAAACGCACAAGCCGCGCCAAATTCTTCTGCGGTGCCATAGCGCCCCGCCGGAATACTGGCCACGCGTTGCGCCTGTGCTTGCTCCATGGTGATCCCTTGCGCCTTGCACACGCCCTGGTCCAGCGAAACGGCGCGGTCGGTGGCGTGGATGCCGGGCAACAGGTTGTTGATAGTCACACCCGATCCGGCCACCTGCCGCGCGGTGCCGGCGACATAGCCGGTCAAACCGGCGCGGGCGGAATTGGACAGGCCCAGAACCGCGATCGGAGCCTTGACCGATTGCGAAGTGATGTTCACCACCCGCCCCCAGCCCTTTTCCATCATCGCGGGCAACAGTGCCTTCATCAACGCAATCGGGGTCAGCATATTGGCGTCCAGCGCCTTGATGAAATCCTCGCGTTCCCAATCGGTCCACATGCCGGGCGGCGGGCCGCCTGCGTTGGTCACCAGAATATCCACATCACCGGCCGCGGCCAACACCTTGGCACGGCCCTTGTCACTGGTGATGTCGGCGGCCACGGGCTCAACCTCGACCCCGTATTTATCGCTGATTTCCCTGGCGGTGGCCAGCAACGGCCCCTCGGTGCGGGCGTTCATCACCAGATGCACCCCTTCGGCGGCCAATGCCTCGGCGCAGCCACGGCCCAATCCCTTTGACGATGCGCAAACCAGCGCCCTTTTGCCTGCAATTCCTGTTTCCATCTGCATTCTCCCTGCTGCAATTTCGCGAAATCCCCATTGAATCGATTCGCGCACCCGATTTCCAAATGCCAGATTAACCCGCAAGCCGCGACACACAACCGGGGTAAAGCGCCAATTGTTTCGTGATTTGGCCGCAAGCCTGTCTATATGGCCAGTCCCGATCCTAGTAATTTGTAAACAAGTTGACCCTAGGATGGGCAGTTCATACAGTTTGGCAAAATCCAAGACTGTAAGGGTCCATGATTTTTCTGACTGTTTGTCTGATCAGCACATATCATTGTGTGACCCCAAAGATGAGTGTGAATGTGCGATGAACAACTTCCGTGCAAATTTCAATGCAGCGGTGCAAACCTTGCCGGTTTATGCAGCGGCCGGATTGCGCGTCACTGACGGGGTCAACTTTGGGGATCAGCTTGCCGATGCCGAAGAACTGGTGCTGGACGATGTCTATTCGCTTGATGAAACTGCCAGCCAGATCCCCTTGACCATCACGCAAAATGACAGCGCGCAATTTACTATTGCCCAATGTTCGAAAACAGGCACAACCGGCAACCC
The DNA here is from genome assembly GCA_964538015.1 of uncultured Marinosulfonomonas sp. Taxonomy (GTDB): domain Bacteria; phylum Pseudomonadota; class Alphaproteobacteria; order Rhodobacterales; family Rhodobacteraceae; genus Profundibacter. Next base: position 9,227 of record CAZIDQ010000086.1, on the reverse strand, counting down.
GTTGCATCTGGATTGCGCTATTACACTGATGGGGCCGGATGGCATTCCCTTTGATGCGGTTATTCTAGTCGAAGTTGATAAAAATGCCGGCACAATTTCCGAAATCTATTTGCTATCACTGGCGCCGTTGCGCGCAAAAACCGGTTATCGGCTTGTCGGGATTGATTGCAAAGCGGCGCGGGCGCGTATGGCCGAAGCGGCGTGCGTCAGTTTCACCCGCGGCACCCGTATCACCATGGCCAACGGCCAGCAGCGCCCGATCGAGGAATTGCGCATCGGTGAACGGGTTTTAAGCCGTGATGACGGGATGCAGACCATCCGCTGGATTGGTCAAAGCACAATGCGTGCGGTGGGCGAATTCGCCCCTGTGGTGATCGCCAAGGGAACATTGAATAACGAAAACGATTTGGCCATCAGCCCAAACCAGCGCCTGTTCATTTACCAGCGAATTGATACGCTGGGTGCTGGCCGCAGCGAAGTATTGGTCAAGGCAAAGCATCTGGTCAACGGCAGCACAGTGACGCGGCAAACCGGCGGATTTGTCGACTATTTTCAACTGCTTTTTGACGATCACCAGATCATTTTTGCAGAAGGTATCGCAACCGAAAGCCTGATATTAAACGAGCGCACCACCCCTGCATTGCCCAAAGAACTGGCACAGCAAATCGGGCACGGGTTGCATTTACACCTGCACCAAAGCCGCCCGCACCAGGATTTCGAGGTCGAGCCGGATGACACCGACAGGGACGATATGGCCGAACGTCTGCACCGCGCTTCGTTTATCTGACCTTTCCGCTGTGGTTCCTGTTTGACTTGCCCCCAATCCACGCTACTGTCTTGTGATTCATAACCACACGGGCTGTCTGACTGATGCTTGACGAAACCAACAAAACCTCGCCGCTTGTTTCCATTGAAAATCTTCGGGTCGAGTTTTCCACCAAAGACGGCCCTGTTATCGGCGTCGAAGACATCACCTTTAGCATCAACCCCGGCGAAACCGTTTGTGTGGTAGGCGAATCCGGGTCCGGCAAATCGGTATCCTCGCTGTCTTTGATGCGGCTGGTGGAATTTGGCGGTGGTGAAATCACTGGCGGGAAGATCATGTTTGATCGGCGCGACCATGGTGATGGCAAAGGCGCGATTGATCTGGCCCATGCCGAAAACGATCTGATGCGCACCATTCGCGGCAACGAAATCGGCATGATTTTCCAAGAACCGATGACGTCGCTGAATCCCGTGTTCACTATTGAGCGCCAGCTGACCGAAGGTTTGCGCGTCCACAAAAACATGTCGAAAAAACAGGCCGCCGAACACGCGCTGGAACTGATGCGTCGCGTGCGTATCCCCGAACCCGAACGCCGCCTGAAACAATACCCGCACGAATTGTCCGGCGGCATGCGCCAACGCGTGGTGATCGCCATGGCGCTGGCCTGCGAGCCGCGCGTGCTGATCGCGGACGAACCGACAACAGCACTGGACGTGACCATTCAGGCCGAAATTCTGGCCCTGATCGACCGGCTAAAACGCGAAACCGGCACTGCCGTTTTGTTCATCACCCATGATATGGCGGTGGTTGCGCAAATGGCCGACCGCGTGGTGGTGATGTTCCGTGGCAATATGGTCGAAGAAGGCAGCGTCACCGACATTTTCGAGAACCCGCAAGAGGATTACACCAAGGCCCTACTGTCTGCCGTTCCCAAACTGGGCGAAATGCGCGGCAAATCCGCCCCCGAACGGATGCGTATTCTGGGCGAGGAAAACCCCCACGCGGGCGAACCGATCATCGCCACAGACGAATTGTTGCTGGATGTAAAAAACCTAGTGCAGCGCTTTCCGGTCAAAGGTGGTTTTCTGCGGCACACCATTTCCAACGTGCATGCGGTTGAAGACGTCTCGTTCTCGCTAAATGTCGGCGAAACCCTGTCGCTAGTAGGTGAATCCGGTTGTGGCAAATCATCCTGTGGACGCTCCATCCTGCGGCTGAACACACCTCAATCCGGTCAGGTTTTGTTGAATGGGCAGGATGTCTTGCAAATGGATAACCGCGAATTGCGCGAGGCACGGCGCAATATGCAGATGGTGTTCCAAGACCCGTTTGCATCGCTGAACCCGCAAATGCGCCTGTCCGATCAGGTGGCCGAGCCGCTTCTGAATTACAAAATCGAAAAAGGCTCGGCCTTGCATGACCGCGTGGCCACCCTGTTTGATCGCGTGGAACTGCCGCGTGAATTCATGCGCCGCTATCCGCACGAACTGTCCGGCGGGCAACGTCAGCGGGTCGCGATTGCGCGGGCTTTGGCGCTGAACCCGAAACTGATTATTGCAGATGAATCCGTATCAGCGCTGGATGTGACCGTGCAGGCGCAGGTGCTGAACCTGATGATGGAACTACAGGCCGACCTTGGCATTTCCTTCCTGTTCATCAGCCACGATATGGCCGTGGTCGAACGGGTCAGCCACCGCACCGCCGTGATGTATCTGGGCCGCATTGTCGAAATCGGCCCGCGCGCTGCCGTGTTTGAAAATCCACAGCACGAATACACCCAAAGCCTGCTGTCCGCTGTCCCCGTGGCCGACCCGCGCAAGCGCAAGGTGGAATCCGATCTGAACTTCAAACCAATCCCCTCACCGATCTTCCCGCTGGATTACGACCCCGGCCCGTCACTGTATGACGAGGTTGATCCGGGCCACTTTGTGTTGCGCTCGTAACCCCGCGCCCCTATACGCGGGACCATGTTGGACCAAAGCACAAATCGCCCCGAATTGCCGCCCGAAATCGCGCGGCGCCGCACATTCGCGATCATCAGCCACCCCGATGCGGGTAAAACCACACTGACAGAAAAATTCCTGCTCTATGGTGGCGCGATCCAGATGGCAGGCCAAGTGCGCGCCAAGGGCGAATCCCGCCGCACCCGCTCGGATTTCATGAAGATGGAGCAAGAACGCGGTATTTCGGTTTCCGCGTCCGCCATGTCGTTTGATTTTGGCAACTACCGGTTCAACCTTGTCGACACCCCCGGCCACTCGGATTTTTCCGAAGATACCTACCGCACCCTGACGGCAGTGGACGCTGCCGTGATGGTGATCGACGGGGCCAAGGGGATCGAAAGCCAGACGCAAAAACTGTTCGAAGTGTGCCGCCTGCGTGATCTGCCAATCCTGACGTTCTGTAACAAGATGGACCGCGAAAGCCGCGACACATTCGAAATCATCGACGAAATTCAGGAAAACCTGGCGATTGACGTCACCCCCGCCAGTTGGCCCATCGGGGTTGGCCGTGATTTTATCGGCTGTTACGATCTGCTGCGTGACCGTCTGGAACTGATGGACCGCGCCGACCGCAACAAGGTGGCCGAAAGCGTTTCGATTAACGGGCTGGACGACCCCAAGCTGGCCGAACATGTTCCCGCAAACCTGCTGGAACAGCTGCGCGAAGACGTGGAAATGGTGCGCGAACTGATGCCGCCGATGGACGCCAAAGCGCTGCGCGAGGGCACGTTGACCCCGATCTGGTTTGGCTCGGCGATCAATTCGTTTGGCGTTAAGGAGCTAATGGACGGCATCGCCAACTATGGCCCCGAGCCACAGCCACAGCCCGCCGAACCCCGCGCGATGCGGCCCGAAGAAACGAAGGTCGCCGGTTTTGTGTTCAAAGTGCAGGCCAATATGGACGCCAAACACCGCGACCGCGTGGCCTTTGTGCGGCTGGCCTCGGGCCACTTCAAACGCGGCATGAAACTTACCCATGTACGCAGCAAAAAGGTGATGAGCATCTCCAACCCCGTGCTGTTTTTGGCCGCCGACCGCGAGCTGGCCGAGGAGGCATGGGCGGGCGACATCATCGGCATCCCCAACCACGGCCAATTGCGCATTGGCGATACCCTGACCGAAGGCGAAGCCCTGCGTGTCACTGGCATCCCGTCCTTTGCGCCGGAATTATTGCAAACCGTGCGCGCAGGCGATCCGCTAAAATCAAAACATCTGGAAAAGGCGCTGATGCAGTTTGCCGAAGAAGGGGCCGCCAAAGTGTTCAAACCGATGATCGGTTCCGGCTTTATCGTCGGGGTTGTTGGCGCTTTGCAATTCGAGGTTCTGGCCAGTCGAATCGAGCTGGAATACGGCCTTCCGGTGCGCTTTGAAGCCAGCCAATTCACATCCGCCCGCTGGGTTGCCGGACCAAAAGAGGCTGTGGATAAGTTTGTGAATGAAAACAAGGGCCATATGGCGGCAGACAACGATGGCGACTCGGTTTATCTGACACGCCTGCAATGGGACATCGATCGTGTTGTGCGCGATTATCCCGATGTAAAACTGACCGCGACCAAGGAAATGATGCTTTAGCGGGTGTTGCGGCCCAGTGCCGCAACACCTTGCCTGCGCTGAGTTTTACAAAAAATCGCCTTGGTTTATTGAGGTTCTGGCTCACCATCCCTAAGTCATTCATAAATATGAATTATTTCAGGTATTATATTTACCGTCGAATTTGGGCATTTAGCAAATTGTCGCAATCGCACCGGTTTTCACCGGAATCGGGAACCTACATTGACCCCGCCGCATATTTTCAGTAGGTCAGTCATTATTAGGGGGATGCTTGTGCATAACATTTGGCCATCCGGGCCACCCACCCCCAGAACCGATACGGCGCGAAATGCCGTAGAACACGGATAACAATGACAAAATTCGCCGACCTAAAATTATCGCCCAAAGTATTAAAAGCGGTCGAAGCCGCGGGTTACGAAACCCCTACCCCCATTCAGGCCGGTGCGATTCCACCCGCGCTTGAGGGACGTGATGTTTTGGGCATTGCCCAGACAGGCACAGGCAAAACTGCCAGCTTCACTCTGCCGATGATCACCATGCTTAGCCGTGGCCGCGCCCGCGCGCGGATGCCACGCTCGCTTGTGCTGGCCCCCACACGGGAATTGGCCGCGCAGGTTGCTGAAAACTTTGACAACTACGCTGTTGGCAGCAAGCTGTCCAAGGCGCTGCTGATTGGTGGCGTTTCCTTCAAGGAACAGGATAAACTGATCGACCGTGGCGTCGACGTTCTGATCGCCACCCCCGGCCGTCTGCTGGACCATTTCGAGCGCGGCAAGCTGATGCTGACCGGCGTTCAGATCATGGTGGTAGACGAGGCTGACCGGATGCTGGATATGGGCTTTATCCCCGATATCGAGCGCATCTTTTCTCTGACACCGTTCACCCGCCAGACGCTGTTCTTCAGCGCTACGATGGCCCCTGAAATCGAGCGGATCACCAACACGTTTCTGTCGAACCCCGCCAAGGTCGAAGTGGCCCGTGCCGCAACAACCGGCGAAAACATCAAACAAGGTGTGGTCAAATTCCGCTCGGCCAACAAGCGCAACGAGGCCCGCGAAAAGCGTGATCTTCTGCGCGCATTGATTGAAAAAGAGGGCGATACCTGCACCAGCGCGATTGTGTTTTGCAATCGCAAGGTTGACGTGGATACCGTTGCCAAGTCCCTGAAAAAGCACGGCTATAACGCCGAGCCAATCCACGGCGATCTGGATCAATCCCGCCGGATGGAGGTTTTGGCAGGCTTTCGCGATGGCAATATCAAGTTTCTTTGCGCCTCGGACGTTGCGGCGCGTGGACTGGATATTCCCAATGTGAGCCACATCTTCAACTTTGATGTGCCCAGCCATGCCGAAGATTACGTTCACCGCATTGGCCGCACCGGTCGCGCTGGCAAATCCGGCACCGCGCTGATGATCTGCATTCCGCGCGACGAAAAAAATCTGGAAGATATCGAGCGGCTGGTGAAACATGAAATCCCGCGTCTGGAAAGCCCGTTTGCGAGCGCGCCGGCCCCTGTCGCTGCGCCCAAAGACGAGGCCGGCGAAAAACCCAAACGCACCCGCCGCACGCGCAAACCCAAAGAGGATGCGCCAGTAGAAGCCAAGGAAGCGGTGGAAACACCTGCCAAGGCCGAGGCCCCCAAATCCGAG
>CAZIDQ010000086.1:0-3158 GCA_964538015.1 uncultured Marinosulfonomonas sp. | reverse complement strand
CCGAGGCCCCCAAATCCGAGCCGCAAAAACGCGCGCCGCGCGAACGCAACCGTGGTGGGAACAAGGGCAGCAACAACAAGGGCCGTGGCAACCAGAACAAGGTTGTCGGCATGGGCGATCACATGCCCGATTTCATCGCCAAAAGCTTTGACGATCGCCGCGATAGTTAAGCCGTAGGGCGGGGTTAACCCCGCCTTACGCCACGCTAGAGCATGTCGCACCAAGTCGAATTCACCGACCCGACCGAACGCATTCGCTTGCGCGAACGCTGCCTCGGTCTGGTCGGCGAATGCTCGAATCTGATCAAGTGCGACACGCGCTAACCAATCAACCGGCTAATAACCACTGTCACCTCGGGCTTCTTGCCGATCTCGTCCATCACAGAACGGCGCACTTCGCGGCGGATGGCTTCTTCCATCTTGTCGTCATCGCGCAGGGTTTTGTCGTTCATCCGCATCAGAATTTGGCCCAGATCACCCTCGACCACCTCGACCAATGGCGTGTTGGATTTGCCCAGTTCGGCCAGCCCCATCACCTCGACCCAGGCATCGCCCAGCGGTTCATCATCTTCGTCCATAATCACGGTGGCCAGCACATGCCCGTTCAGCGCCATGCGGATCCGGTCGCGGACAATACCATCCATCGCGCCGATCTGCACTGTGCCGTCCAGATAGGTGCGGCCGGTTTCAATGTATTCCACCACCTCGGGCGCAGGGCCGGAAATATCGGCCATCATACCGTTGACCAGCAACGCGCCTGCGCGACCCTTTTCAATGGCCAGCCGCGTGTGCTGGCGCAAATGCCGGTGTTCGCCGTGCATCGGGATCACCATTTCGGGGTTCACAATGTCATGCATCCGCAGCAGGTCGGGCCGGTTGGCATGGCCGGAAACGTGGTAGCGTCCGGCGCTGTCATCCACAATGTCCACACCCATTTCCGAATAGGCGTTCATAATGCGGATCACGCCGCGTTCATTACCGGGAATGGTTTTGGATGAAAACAGGAACATATCCCCGTCCTTCATGGTCATCCCCAGATATTTCCCGCGTGACAGTTGGGCCGAGGCCGCACGGCGTTCGCCCTGAGAGCCGGTGACAATCAGCATCAACTTGCCCCGTGGCAGATCGCGGGCTTCCTCAACCGGAATGGTTGTCGGAAATTTGCCAATGATCCCCGTGGCTTCGCCTGCTGCCACCATCCGCTGCATGGCACGGCCCAGCAGGCACACGTCGCGCCCCGCCGCCTGCCCTGCCTCGGCCAATGTTTTCAACCGCGCGATGTTTGACGCAAAGGTGGTGGCCACAACCATCCCCTTGGCCCCTGCCACCAGCTTGGTGATCTCGGGTTTCACGCTGCCTTCAGAGCGGCCTTCGCTTAGGGAAAATACGTTGGTTGAATCACAAACCAGCGCTTTGACCCCGCCCTTGGAAACCTCGCGCCACAGCTCTTCGTCAAAGGCTTCGCCCAGCACCGGTGTTTCGTCCAGTTTAAAGTCGCCCGTATGGATCACCCGCCCCGCAGGGCTGTCGATCACAAGGCCAGAACTTTCGGGGATCGAGTGGGATATTGGCAGGAAAGACACCGTGAACGGCCCCGCCGTAACGGTTTCGGGATAGGGGGAAACGATGTTCACTTCGTCGGGCGAATGCCCTGCTTCCTCCATCTTGCGTTGCGCGTGGTAGGCGGTAAAGGCGCGCGCATAGACCGGTGCGCCCAAACGGCGCCACAGGTAGCCCAATCCGCCAACGTGGTCTTCGTGGGCATGGGTGATAAAAATCGCATCCAGCCGGTTTTTGTTGGCTTCCAGCCAGGCAATATCGGGGACAATCAGGTTCACCCCTGGACTGCTGTCCATATCTGGGAATGTCACGCCGATATCGACAAGGATCAGGCGTTCCTTGCCCGGTTTGCCATAGCCGTAGACATAGGCGTTCATGCCAATTTCACCCGCCCCGCCAAGAGGCAGGTAGATCAGCCGGTCAGATTTCTTCATTTGTTGCCTTGCTCGATGTTGTATTTGTGGATGACGGTTAGACCGTGCATGGTCAGGTCGTCTTCAAAATGGTCAAAGATCGTATGGCCCTGCTGGAACAAAGGTGCAAGCCCACCGGTGGAAATCACCTTCATTTCGCGGCCCAATTCGGCCTTGATCTGTTGATTGATGCCGTTCACCAACCCGACATAGCCCCAGAACACCCCCGATTGCATACAATCCACCGTGTTGGTGCCAATCACCAGATCGGGTTTTCGCACGTCCACATGCGGCAGGGCTGCGGCCGCCTTGTGCAGCGCTTCAAGGCTTAGGTTCACACCGGGCGAAATCACCCCGCCGATATAGGCCCCGTCGGTATCGACCACATCAAAGGTGGTGGCCGTGCCAAAATCGACGATGATCAGATCGCCCCCATACAGATCAAATCCCGCCACCGTATTCACCAGCCGGTCCGGCCCCACCTGCGTGTCCGCATCCACCCGCACATCCACCGGCAACAGGCAATCGGCTTTGCCCACCACCAGCGGGCGACAGCCACAATACCGGTCGGCAAACACCCGCAGATTCCAGACCACGCGCGGCACGGTTGACGATATGATCACCGCATCCACATCCAGCTTGATCTTGTGGTGGTCCAGCAGGGTTTGCAGCCAGACAAAATACTGGTCCGCCGTGCGCTGGTGTTCAGTGCTGGTACGCAGGGTACATAGGAATTTTTTGCCGTCCCAAATGGAAAATACCGTATTGGTATTGCCGCAGTCGATTGCCAAAAGCATGTGGTGCTCCCTTAGTTTATCGCGCAATTTGATCCCAAAACCGGTTTCCACTTTTGGGATCGCGCTTAGAAATGAACCTCGCCTGCAGGGATCACCCGCAAGCCTTCGTTTGTCCTTAGTATAAGTGCGCCACTGTCGTCCACCGTTTCAAACGTGCCGGTATGTTCGGATGTGCCCATGCGGGCGACAATCACCTGCCCCAGACGCGCCGCACGGTCCAGCCATGCGGTGCGGATCGGGGCGAAACCATAGGCGTTGAATTGCGCCTCAAAGCGGGCAAAGGCGGGGGCAAGGGCGTTTAGGAAATCTTCGGGCGTGACGTTAGCACCGGTTTCCGACAGCAAGCTGACGGGGGACACAGCGCCCTCCTCTACCTGTGTCGCATCAGG
>CAZIDQ010000085.1:3860-10836 GCA_964538015.1 uncultured Marinosulfonomonas sp. | reverse complement strand
TGTGCTCTTCCTTGGTGGTTTGCAGGATGTGGTAATCTTCATTATAGGCGCTGATCGGTTTCAGATCGCGGAAACCCTCGGCGCGGATTTCGTCAAAGGATTTCTCGAACAGGAAAAACTCCAGTTCGGTTGCCATCATTGCGTCCATGCCCATATCGGCCAGCCGTGCCAGTTGCTTTTTCAGCACCGCGCGGGGGGAATGGGTGACGTCGTGGCCGTGGTGATCCAGCACATCGCACAGCACCATTGCGGTGCCTTCCAGCCACGGGATGGGGCGCAGGGTGTCCAGATCGGGCTTCATGACATAATCGCCATAGCCGCTTTCCCAGCTGGTGCTGGCGTATCCATCGGGCGTGGCCATTTCCAGATCGGTGGCCAGCAGGTAGTTGCAGCAATGGGTTTCTTCCCATGCGCCATCGACGAAATATTGCGCCACCATGCGTTTGCCCATCAAGCGGCCCTGCATGTCGACCATCACGGTCAGGACCGTGTCAATGCTGCCATCGGCAACCTGTTTCTTTAAAGCACTAAAGGTAAGGGGGGCAGTCATGTCTGGTCTCGCTTTTCGTCAGGGTCGGGTGCCCCGTGACAGGGCACCCAAGGGTTCGTTTTGTCAAGATTAGCCGCGGTAAGGTGTGCCGGCTTTTTCCATGACTTCGGTGTATTCCTTGAAGATGTCGATCACCTTGGAAGCGCGCGGGCTGCGCGAGGCCAATTCGTCCCAGAAACCTTCGGCGTCCGAAACCACGGTATCCCACTCTTCTTTTGGAATGGTGGTGTGCTCCAGTTTGCCGCCATTGACGCGCAGGTTGGCTTCGCCGCCCCAATACCAGACCTGACGATAGTAGTGCGACTGATCAATCGTCGAGCGGTACAGCTGCTGCAGGTGCGGTGGCACTTTGGCCCAGCTTTCCGAGTTCACAAAGTAGGAGCCACACCACGCGCCGGTGACGTTGTTCAGCAGGGCATAGTTACAGATGTCGGCCCAGCCAACTTCGTAGGCTTCGGTAAAGCCACACCATGCCACGCCGTCCAGCTCGCCGGTTTGCATGGCAACTTCTACGTCTTCCCACGGAACCGTCACAGGGATCAGGCCATAACGCGACAGGAAGCGGCCAGCGGTTGGCACACCAAACACGCGCAAGCCGGCCATGTCAGCCAGCGAGCGAATGGGTTTGTCTACCGTAAAGATGTGCAGCGGATCCCACGCACCGGCAGACAGCCAAGTGACGTTTTCAACTTCGCCATATGCTTCGGCCCAGATTTCGTTCAGGCCATAGCGTTCAAACAGAACCGGTAGATCGAGGCTGAATTTCGACGAGAAAGGGAAGTAGCCGCCAAAGTCCGAGATATCGACGGGCGAAGCCATTGTGGCATCATCCGACTGCACCGCGTCCAGCGTACCGTTTTGCATGGCGCGGAACAATTCGTCCGTGGGCACCAGTTGGTCGGCGTAATACAGCTCGATCTCCATCTCGCCGTTGGCTGCCGCGTTGAACTGTTCGATCTGCGGCTTGATCACATGCGCGCCAAGTGGTGCGCCGGAATATGTTTGCAAGCGCCATTTGATCGGGGCTTGCGCCTTGATCTGGCTGGGGGCGGCAAGCGCTGCGGCTGCGCCGACACCGGCTGTGGTTATAAACTTACGTCTGGTAGTCATGATATCCTCCTTGGTTGGTTTTCATTTGTCGAACAGGACTATTGTCCTCATCTTTATTGCCCATTTACGGGGTCTTATCTGCCTGGTTTCAGATACTCTGGTAGCCAGAGCGCGATTTCGGGAAAGACCATGATAATGCCCAATGCAGCAACCATGATCAGCACGAATGGAATAATCGATACATAGATATCGTGGATTGATATCTCTTTCGGGGCCATCGCCCGCATTAAAAACAGGTTATATCCAAAGGGCGGGGTCATATAGGCGATCTGGGTGGTGATGGTGTAGAGAACGCCATACCAGATCAAATCAAATCCCAACACGTCTACAAGAGGCACATACAGCGGTGCGACAATAACCAACATCGCCGTGTCGTCCAGAAAGGTACCCATAACCAGAAACGACAGCTGCATGATGATCAGGATGGTCCACGGGTTCAGGCCCAATTGATCACGGAACAACCCGTCGATCGCCCGTACTGCCCCCAGTCCGTCAAAGACCGCACCAAAGCCAAGCGCGGCGACAACGATCAGCATGAACATACAGGAAATCGCCAGCGTGTTGCGAACGGATTCCTCGAACACATGGCGCGTCATCCTACCCTTTAGAACGGCGGCACCAAAGGCTGTCATCGCCCCGACGGCAGAACTTTCGACAAGACTGGTCCAGCCATTGATAAAAGGCACCATCATCGAGAAAAAGATTACCAGCGGCAACATGCCGGAAAACAGCAGCCGGTTTTTTTCTTTTAGGTAAATGTCATAGAACGTGGCCGATTTGTTTCTGAAAATAGCAAACATGGCAAACAGGCCAAGGGCGATCAGCGCCGCCGTATTGAACGCAATCATGCCGGTCATTGACGAGAACAGCAATACGGCAAGTCCTGCAATCACGAAGAAATTGATCCGGATTGGCTCTTTCGAGGTCTCCTCGAACTCAATCAGCTCTTCTTTCTTCAATGCGGGCCCAAGGCTGGGTGTGATTTTGCAGCGGAAATAGATATAGACGGTGAACATTGCGGCCATCATCAGGCCCGGTAGAATCCCGGCCATCCACAGTTTGGAAACCGGCGCCCGCGCAATCATCGCATACAGCACCAGCACCACCGAAGGCGGCACCAGAATGCCAAGGGAGGAACCGGCCTGGATCACCCCCGTTACCATTCGTTTGTCATACCCCCGTCGCAACAGTTCGGGCAGCGCAATGGTGGCCCCGATGGCCATACCGGCAACAGACAGCCCGTTCATTGCGGAAATCAGAACCATCAGGCCAATTGTCCCAATGGCAAGGCCCCCGCTGACCGACCCCATCCAGACGTGAAACATTTTATACAGATCATCGGCAATCTTACTCTCCGACAGCACATAGCCCATGAAGATGAACATCGGCAGGGTCAGCATTGGATACCATTTCATCACCTTCATCGCGGCGGAAAAAGGAATGTCGGATCCCCCAGTCCCCCAAAGGGTAATAGCCGCGATGGCAGCTATACCGCCAATGGCACCAAAAACGCGCTGCCCTGTCATCAAGGCCAGCATCATCGATGCGAACATGAAAATTGCGATATATTCCTGAGACATTAGAGCTGCTCTCCTTTGAGCGTGGCGATATCCTTGATGAGTTCCGAGAAGGCCTGCATTAGCATCATGAAAATGCCAGTGCACATGATCGCCTTGATCGGCCATATCGCCGGTCGCCACATAGAGGCTGAATGCTGGTTGTATTTGATGGAATAGAGCATCGAATCGACGCCCCCATACAGCATGACCCCGAGATAGAAGATCAACAACAGCACAGTAAGGCTGTCGACCCACGCTTTCTTGCGGTCCGACCATTCGCTATAAAACAGATCCATCCGCACGTTCGCGCCCAGTTGGATCGAATAGGCCCCGCCCAGCAGGTAATAGGCCACCAGCGTGAATTGCGCGACTTCAAGTGTCCAGAAGGGCGGGATCAAAAAGGCCTGTTTGGCAATGATGGAATACATCAACACAGCAATCAGGAAAAAGATCGAATACATCATGATGCGGCCGACAAAATAATTGATCCGGTCGACAATACGAACAAAGGATTTGGCTATGCGTGGCATTGTGCCTCCGTTTCATGTTCCGTGTTGGCAAGGGCGTCTGTGATCAGCCCCGCCAGCGTCTTGGCAATGGCCAGTTGCTGGTCGGTGGTTGCGATCAGGTCATTGCGCACCTCGATCATTACATTCAACAGCCCGTTTGGCAGGGCATGAAGCTGCAGCGTATGGGTGACGCCATCGTCAGGTCCATAGGGATCATTGCGCCGGGCGTTCAATTCTGTGTGCGTTGGGGCCAGCGCCAGCATGGCGTCGGCCAGCCGTGTGTCACTGTCATGCAGGATGCCGATTTCAACATCGCGCTGCTTGCCCTGATAAACTGGGGTGAAGCTGTGGATGGTCACCAGCACTGGCGGGGTGGGTGAGGATGTGATGGTATTGGCCAGCAGGGTGCGGAACGGCTCGTACACCGTGGTCACCCGCGCGGCTTTTTCGGCGTCGCTCAGGTTCCGGTTGCCGGGGATGTCGAAGACCTCGCTGCGCTTTGGCATCGCGCCAGGCGCTTTTGGCGGGCGGTTGCAATCGTAAACCAGACGCGAAACGGTACTGGCCACAAGGCGGGCATCCAGAATACGGCTGATCTCTTGCGCCACGGCCAGCGCACCGGGGTCCCATGCGACATGGCTAAGGCGGGTGGCCTCGTCCAGTCCCAGATTGTCCAGCGCGGCCGGAATCCGGTTGGCGGCATGCTCGCACACAAGCAACACCTGCCCATTGCCATCAGCATTGTGCAATACGGCAGCGGCTGTGCCTTCCAGATCGGTTGTGTCGATCAAACGCCCCATATTCCCCCTCGAGTCGTTTGTGTTACAATAATGAAGAGAATTCTTCACAAGCACCCCTTGTGTCAATATAGTTTCTGAAAATAATTCTTCACGCCAGAGCTCTCTGTTGGTATATTGACAAAAAAAGGATATCGAGTGACTGAAACAAGTGGCACCGTAGCCGACCGGCTACAATCGGCCTTTGAGCAACTGACCCGCGCCGAGCGGCAGTTGGCGGATTCGATCCTTGAAAATTATCCGGTGTCCGGTCTGGGTACGATCACCACGGTTGCCGCCGGTGCAAAGGTGTCGACGCCAACGGTGGCGCGGATGGTACAAAAGCTGGGGTATAAGGGGTTTCCGCAGTTTCAGGCGGCATTGCGTCGCGAACTGGAGGCCAAGATTGCCGGCCCGATTGCCAAGTTCGATACATGGGCGGAACATGCGCCTGAAGGCCATATCCTGAACCGGTTTGCCGAAGCGGTGAACAGCAACATCCGCCAGACCTTGGCGCAGGTGGATACGGATTGCTTTGATCAAAGCTGTGCCTTGCTGGCCGATCCCGCGCGGGCGATTTATGTGGTTGGCGGGCGGATTACCCGGTCATTGGCGGACTATTTTTTCCTGCACATGCAGGTGATCCGCCCGAATGTGACGCATATCCAGTCGATCTCCAACGCTTGGCCGCATTACCTGCTGGACATCAAAGAGGGCGATGTCATCGTTATATTCGACATTCGCCGGTATGAAAATTCCACCCTGAAGCTGGCCGAAATGGCGCGGGAAAAGGGTGCGCAGATTATCCTGTTTACCGATCAGTGGCGCTCGCCCGTGGCGAAATACGCGGGGCATGTATTGTCCAGCCGTATTGTGGTGCCTTCTGCATGGGATTCACTGGTGGCGCCGATGGTGCTGCTGGAAACGCTGATCGCCGAGGTGCAGGAACAGTCATGGGGCGAAACCCGCCCGCGCATGGAAGCGCTGGAAGAGATGTTCGACCGCACGCGGTTTTTCCGCAAGTTCACCTGAGGCTGCCCCGCCGGATGCCTGCGGCGCAGGTATTTGGGAAAAGAAGAAGGGCAAGAGCGATCTGCACAAAATCTGCTGAAAAGGACGTCAAGCTCTGAACATTCGCTGTTTAGGACTGTTTTGCAAGCCGCAAACAGGCGCGGCAAGGCAGTGTAAGGAGCAGTGAAGATGCGAGGATATTTGATGCGCGGTGTGCCCGCGTCGGTGCGGATGGACGCGTGGTGGATGAGCGGCGAGGCCCCTGTGGTGCCGCCGGTGAACAAACCCCGATCTGGATTGGAAGCGGTGCGTCGTGCGCCGGCGCGGCTGGTGTTGTTGTTGGCACTGATCCTGTTGGCGGACTGGTTGTTCTGGGGCTATGGCGCGGGTGTTTCGCTGGTGTTGTTCGGGGTGGCCTTGGCGGCGGCTGTCTGGCTGGCGGCGGGACGGCGTGATTGGCTGCGGGGGGATACGCTGGCGGCGCTGGTGTTTGGCGCGGGGCTGTTGCCGGTTCTGGACTATGTTCAGGGATTGTCGATGCTGTTCTACGTTGGCAGCCTGACGGGTTTTGCGGTTTGGGTGGCGTTGAACGGGCAGGGGCGGTTGGCGGATTTATTGCAGGCGGGGTTGCGGTTTTGGCTGTTGGCCCCTGTGCAGGTGCTACGCGATACAGCTGCCAGCGGGCAGGTTGTGCTGCGGGCGCAGGATATGCGTGGGACATTGCGGGCGTGGGGGTTGCCCATGGCGGCGGGCGCAGTTTTTCTGGCTCTGTTTGTTGCGGGCAATCCGGTGTTTGAGAATTTGGTACTCAGCCTGCCGGGCATCAATGCCGATGTGGAGCGTTTGATGTTCTGGGTGCTGATCGCCGCATTGGTCTGGCCATTTCTGGTGCTTTACAAGATGCGCCAGCGGATGCGGGTGCCGTTTGATGTACCAGATGCACCACGCCTGTCGATTCCGGCGCTGTTCAATCCGCAATCGGTGGTGAATTCGCTGGTGCTGTTCAACCTGATGTTCGCGCTGCAAACCGGACTGGATGCGGTTTACCTGTGGGGCCATGCGGCATTGCCCAGCGGTGTTTCCCCTGCCGATTTTGCCCATCGCGGGGCCTATCCGCTGGTTTTGACGGCGCTGTTGGCGGGCCTGTTTGCGATGGTATCGCGCCCCTATGTGCGTGACCGGCGCGGGTTGCAGGCCTTGTTGCTGCTATGGCTGGGTCAGAACGTGGCCCTGATGGCGGGGGCGGTTTTGCGGTTGGACCTTTATGTCGATGCTTACGGCCTGACCTATTTGCGGGTGGCGGCATTTATCTGGATGGGCATGGTGGCGGCCGGTCTGGCGCTGATCGGCTGGCAGGTACTGCGCGGGCGTGAAAACGGCTGGATGCTGGCGCGGATGGCGGGGCTGTTGGTGGCGGTGCTGTACCTGTGCAGCTTTGTGAATTTCGCCAATATGATCGCG
>CAZIDQ010000085.1:0-3760 GCA_964538015.1 uncultured Marinosulfonomonas sp. | reverse complement strand
AAATCGACAACTGGCGCGAATGGGGCTTTCGCAAGTGGCGTGTTCGGCGTTACCTTGCAACGGATACCGCAATGGAAAATACGTTATGAGCAAGAAAATCCTGATCATTGATGACGATCCGCAGATCCGCGAGGTGGTGCGGATCGGGCTGGAGCAGGCGGGTTATGCCACCCTGACTGCCGGGGATGGCGCGGCGGGGCTGGCGCTGGTTGGCAGCGCGCGGCCCGATCTGGTGGTGCTGGATATCGGATTGCCGGAGATGGACGGGTTTGAGGTTTGCCGCCGGTTGCGGGGGCAATCGCAGGTGCCGGTGCTTTTCCTGAGTGCGCGGGACGAGGAACTGGACCGTGTGCTGGGGTTTGAAATGGGGGCGGATGATTATGTCACCAAGCCCTTCTCCCCGCGCGAACTGGTGGCGCGTGTCAAGGCGATTTTGAAGCGGGTGAACGGCGCGGCAGATACTGGCGGGCAGTTGTCGCATGGTGAATTACAACTGGATACCACGCAGCATCTGTGCCTGTTTCGCGGTACTTCGGTGGCGCTGACGGCCTCGGAAATGGCGTTGCTGGCGCATCTGATCCGGCATCCGGCGCAGGTTTCGGCGCGACCGGCGCTGACGGACGCGATGTATGGCGCCAACAGTCAGGTGTCAGACCGCACGGTGGACAGCCACCTGCGCAACCTGCGCCGCAAACTGGCCGAGGCCGGCTGCACGGATGCGGTGGAAACGGTGCATGGCATCGGGGTGCGGATGGGTCCATGTCGCGGATAAGGCGCAAATGGCGCCCCACGCTGGCGCTGGTGATCGGCGGCACGCTGGCGGCAGTGCTGTTGGCGCCGACTGTTGGGCTGGTGGTTGTGAAATTCCTGTGGGGATACATGCGGTTTCGGTATGCCGCGTTGCTGGTCGGGATTGGCGTATTGCTGATCACCATAGTTCTGGGCTGGTTGCTGTGGCGGTTGATTTTGCGCCCCGTTCAGCGGTTGTCAGCGGAAAGCCGCGCCTTTGCGGCGGGTGAAGTGGAGCGGTTTAGCCCGCAATCCCGCTACGGGACACAAGAATTGCAGGAACTGGGGCAAAGCGTGCTGCACATGGCCGAAAGTCTGCACAACCGGCAGGAAACCGTTCGCACTTATACCAGCCATGTAACGCATGAATTGAAATCCCCGCTGACCGCGTTGATCGGTGCCGCGGAACTGCTCGAGGCCGAAGGATTGTCCGGGGAGCAGCGGGCGCAACTGCTGGGCACTGTGCGTCAATCGGCGGACCGGATGCAGGATTTGCTGGAAGGGTTGCGCCAGATGGCCCGAGCACGTGAACCGTTGGGGCAGGGGGCAAGCACGCTGGACAAGGTGCTGGTGGATTTGGCCGGGGAATATCCGGCGCTAAAGGTGCAGGTGACGGGGGGTGATGTATCCTTGCCGATCCCGCCTAAAGGGCTGGCGGTTATCCTTAGGCAGATGTTGGGCAATGCGGCGGCGCATGGGGCGGATCGGGTTTTTCTTGAGGCAATGCGTGGAACGCTGATCATTCGTGATAATGGCAACGGGATTTCGCAAGGCAACCGTGATCGGTTGTTCGAGCCGTTCTTTACCACGCGGCGTGAAACGGGCGGCACCGGTATGGGGTTGGCGATTGTGCGCAGTCTGCTTGAGGTGCGGGGGGCCGGGATCGCGGTGCTGGATAGTGAGCAAGGGGCAGCGTTCGAGATCCGGTTTTAGCGCAGCGCCAAAGAGATTCCAGGCCTGCGGCGCGGATATTTAAGAAAAGAAGAAGATCAGAGCAATTCGCGTGGCAGGTGTTGTTTTTCCAATGACGGAATCACCCAGTCGGCATCGGAGAAATCATCCCTGTCGGTATAGGCCGAAGGGGTGACCAGCACCCGCAGACCGGCGCCGAGGGCAGAGTGGACACCGTTGCGGCTGTCCTCGAATGCGATGCAGGATTTAGCGGGCAGGCCCAGTTGTTCTAGCGCCAGCAGGAACACGTCGGGCGCAGGTTTTTTGTTGCCCACCATGTCACCGGCGGCCACATGGTCGAACACCTCTAGCGCGGGTTTGCCCCAACAGCATTGGGTCAGGGCCTCGACGTTGGGGGTGTTGGTGGTGGTGGCAACAGTGACTTTCAAGCCACGCGCGCGCGCCGCTTCGATCAGATCGGCCACGCCGGGGCGCAGGGACAGTTGGCCCGAGGCAAGGATTTCGCCGTAGATGGCTGTTTTTTCCTTGTGGGCGCGGGAGATTTCCGCATCCGTCAGGCGGCGTTCGCCATCGGGCAGGGTGGCTTGATGCGCGCGCATACGTTCCTTGCCGCCGGTGGTTTTTAGCAGTTGGCGATAGTCATCGACCGTCCAGTGCCAGCCCAGACCCCATTGATCAAAGGTCCGGTTGAAGGCGGCACGGTGGGCTTCCTCGGTTTCGGCCAAGGTGCCGTCGACATCGAAAATCAAGGCTTGTAGGGGCATTTACAGGCTTTGGATGTAAGGGCCAAGGGCGGCGAAATCGTCAAAGGCAAAGGCGTGCGGCAAGTCGGTCACGGGCACCTTGCGATAGCCTTTGGTGAACAGCGCCATTGTTTGCCCCGCGCGGTCGGCGGTTTCGGCGTCAACCTCGCTGTCGCCGACATAGAGGCAGCTTTCGGCGCCCAGCAGTTTCAGCGTATGCAGCAGTGGTGCTGGGTCGGGCTTTTTCTGTGGCAGGGTGTCGCCACCGACAACCACATCAAAGAAATGCTCGATTTCCAGCAGGCGCAGGATTTCGCGGGCCGGGGCCTCGGGTTTGTTGGTGCAGATGGCCAGTTTGTGACCCTTTTCCTTTAGCGCCTCAAGCAAGGGTAGAAGGTTGGGATAAATCGTGGTGAGAGTGGCAGGATCGGCATTGTAATAGCCCATATAGGCCTTGATCAAACGGCTGTGTTGATCGGCGGGAATGTTGTTGGCGCGCATTGCCAGTTCCACCAGACGCGGCACGCCGTTGCCGACATAGCCAATCACGGTTTCAAGGCTGGGGGCGGGGGCACCTTCGTCCGCCAGCATTTTAGTGCAGGCGGCGTGCAGATCGGGCGCGCTGTCGATCAGCGTGCCGTCCAGATCGAATATAATGGGTGTCATGCGTCTTTCCATTTGATCGAACAGCCCATCGAGGGGATCTGTTCGCGTGGGCCTTGGCTGGTTTTGGCAACCTGTTTCATCGCCTCGTATAGGTCGCGTTTCAGGTCAGTTGCTTCGGCGTTGCGGCCGGAAGAATCCAGGCGGCCACGGTATTGCAGGCCCAAGTCGGCGTTGAAGCCAAAGAAATCAGGGGTGCAGGCGGCATTGTAGGCGCGGGCGACGGCCTGGGATTCATCGTGCAGATAGGGGAAGGGCAGATCCAGCTTTTGCATGTTCGCAAAACTGTCTTCGGGGTAGGCTTTTGCATCGTTGGAATTGACCGCCACGACGCCTATACCCAGTTTTTGCAGATCCTGCGCGTCGCGGATGATCTTGTCCAAGATGGATTTCACATAGGGGCAGTGGTTGCAGATGAACATCACCAGTGTGCCGTTTTCGCCTTTCACATCGGACAGCGAATAGGTTTTGCCATCCGAGGCGGGCAGGGTGAAATCGGGGCCAAGCCAATCAAAATCGCAGACGGGGGGTGTCACGGCCATGATAAATCTCCAGATATAATGTTACGGCCTGCCGAGTGTATCCCGACAGGCCGTAGACATCAAAGGGCGTTCGCGCGGCCCTTTGGGGCGTTATTGTGCGGCAGATGCCGC
>CAZIDQ010000084.1:0-10848 GCA_964538015.1 uncultured Marinosulfonomonas sp. | reverse complement strand
CGTTCAATGGACGTCAGCCGCTATGTGCTTTAGCATCCACGAATGAGAAGTTCCCTACGTCTTGTTTTCATCACCGTTTTCGTCGCGCTGGCTGCTTGCACCCCGCGCGGCGTTCTTACGCTTTATCCGGCGGCGGGATCGGTTGGAAAGGTTCAGACGGTCTTTGTTTCGACCACACGACAGGTTGAAGCAGATGGGCAGATCAGCCGCAAACGCGCCGCAAACGCCAGTTTTCTGCGCTATGATATTTCGGTCCCGCCACAGCACGAGGTCGGCGAAGTCGACTGGCCCCGCGGCAAACCTGATCCACAGCAAGATTTCCTGACAACCGGTTTTTCGCGTTTCACCGATGGCGGTAATTTCACCACAAATCTGGCCAAAGCCCTGCGCACCCATCCCAAAGGCCATCGCGAAGTTGTGGTATTTGTCCATGGCTTTAACAACAACTTTGCCGAGGGGTTGTACCGGCTGGCGCAGCTGTCCAACGATATGGATTTGCAAAACCCGACTGTGCATTATTCATGGCCCAGCGCAGGTAATCCGCTGGGATATGCCTATGACCGCGACAGCGCTTTGTTTGCGCGGGACGGATTGGAAAACCTGTTGCATATGGTGCGCGATGCAGGGGCGGATCAGATATTATTGGTAGGCCATTCTATGGGCGCATTCCTGACGGTCGAAACCCTGCGGCAAATGTCGATTTCGGATAACGCCGAAATGCGGCGGATGATTAACGGGGTGATCCTGATTTCCCCCGATATTGACGTTGATTTATTCCGCCAGCAAGCCACACGGATTGAACCGTTGCCACAGCCGTTTGTGATATTCACCTCGAAAAAGGATCGCGCGCTACGACTGGCCGCGCGGCTGTCTGGCAAGCACGAGCGGCTGGGTAATGTTCAGGATATATCCGTGCTGGCCGATCTACAGGTCACCCTGTTTGATGTGACACAATTTTCCAACGGCGTTACCGGCCATTTTAACGCGGCAACGTCGCCTGCTTTGCTGAAAATCCTGAAACGAATGCATAATCTGGATGCAGCATTTCGCAATGACCAATCGGGGCGGGCAGGTCTGATACCGGGCACAATATTGACCGTGCAAAAGGCAACGCAGGTTATTTTGTCACCCGTTTCCGCCCTGTCGCAATAAGCACTCTAACGGGCGCGGCGCAAATAAACGTAATAGGCCCCGTCACCGCCATGTTTCAAATGCGCGGGCGTGATTTGCAGAACCATCGCCGCCAGTGGCGCCGAGGTCAGCCAATGCGGCACCTGCCGCCGCAACACGCCACGATGTTCGGGCATCGGGCCGGTGCCGGTGGCCTCGCGTTTACCTTTGCCGGTGATTACCAGAACCAGCCGTTTTCCCTGTGAATAGGACGAGTGGATAAACCCGTTTAACGCCGGATGGGCACGGGCCATTGTCATGCCGTGCAGATCAATCCGCGCCTCGATCCCCAGCTTGCCGCGTTTCATTTTACCAAAGGCTTTGCGGTCCATCTGCACCGGTGCGTTGCGCAGATGGTCGGTGATATGCGGGGCCAGATCATGCGAGGGCGGCGTCATGCGCGCGCCCTGCCCGATGCGAAAATCCTGCACGCGGGGTTTGGCAGGTTTGCCATTTAACCGTTCAACCGCCTGCTTCACCGGATGCGGGCGTTCGGGGTGCATCGGCACCGATTGCGCTGCCACCCTTTGCCACAACTCGCGTTCGTCCGGGCGCAATCCACGGGGCTTTTTGCTCACTCTTCGCCCTCCGGCACCAGGGCGAATGCCGTCTGGATCGGTAGCAAAACCACCATTCGACCGGGGTCACGCACGCGGCCAGCCATTCGGCCAGCGTCATCGCCTGTGCCAAAGAAAATATCGGCCCGTTGCGCGCCTTTGATTGCTGATCCGGTATCCTGCGCCACCATCAAACGGCGCAAGGCATCGGACCCTTCTTTTTCCAACCAGACCGGCGCGCCCAACGGAGTATATCGCGGATCAACCGCCAGCGTGCGCATCGTTGTAACCGACCGGTTCATCGCCCCGATTGGCCCCTTTTCGGGCGGTACTTTGGTGACTTTGCGAAAAAACACAAAGGACGGGTTGTGCCGCAGCAATTCCGCCCCCTGCATCGGATTGCGCCGCACCCAGTTCTGAATCACCTGCGCCGAGACCTGATGTTTGGAATAGATCCCGCGCCGGATCAATTCCTGCCCGATCGAGCGGTAATTGCGCCCGTTTGATCCGCCATACCCCACGCGCATCATCTGGCCGTTACTTAGACGAACCCGGCCCGATCCTTGAATTTGCAAAAAGAATACTTCGACCGGATCATCGACCCAGCATAGTTCCAGACCACGCCCGCTCAGGGCATCGGTTTCCTCGATCTCGCGGCGGGTTAGCCATGGCTGACCATCCTGAATTTCGGGGGGTTTGCGATAAAGCGGATAGCGATAACGCGGTGTCTGGATAAGCGAGCCGTTCAGCTCGGGTTCAAAGTACCCCGTGAACAGCGCCGGCTTTCCATCCTGAACCAACACGGGGCGAAAGAACATCTCAAAATAGGTTTTCGCGCTGGGTTGGGTTTTGGCCAAACCGCACAGCGCCGACCAATCCCCGCGTTTTAATTGTGAACAGGTTTCCAGAAAGGTGTTCAACGCGGCGGCGTGATCATCATCATGCCACCCCGCCAGATCATCAAATTGCAACAGTTTGTATTCGGCCGCGGGGGCATTGGTGGGATTTGTCATAGCCATCGCCGCCAATATCGCAATCGTCCGAAAAACACGTCTCATCCCCCGGTTGCCACCAGTTTCCAGTTCGGATCGTTCGATCCCATTGTGCGGCCAAAGGTCCAGACATCTTTCTGGCGCTTCACTTCGTTTTTACCACCTTCAACAATATCGCCTGCACTGTCGCGCACAGTCGAAGTTAGCTCGCCAACGAATTTCACCGAAACCTCGCCCAGTTTGGTTGCTTCGTTAAATTCCGCACCCACCAGCGTAATTTCCCGCACTCCGATGAATTTTGCGTCAACCGATAGCCCCTGTGCCTCACGGGCGTCGACAACTTCGGAAAATGCCTCGAATACGTCTTCGGACAGGAACGGCACAATTGAATCCATCTGCCCGCGTTCAAACGCCATCAGAATCATTTCATAAGCGCCCCGCGCTCCTTGCAGGAATTCACTGGCCGAAAAACTGGGATCGGCCTTTTTCATTGCTGCCAATGCCTTGGCTGCATCGCTATCTTCATCCACGTGATCGGTGATATCGCGATCAGGACCGCCTTCGATCACTTCCAGCTGAGGACGCGATTTACGGGGCAAACTATCGGGTGCCTGCATCGGTGGTTTATCAAACCCTTCACGCGTGCCCAGAACGCTTTTCAGCTTGATAATCAGGAATAGGGCAATTCCGGCCAAAACAAGTAGTTGGATCGTGGGGCTGTTCATCAAAACCTCAATTCAGACAGAAAACATGGAAACCTGCGTTGTTCGCCCTTATGTAAGGGCTGGGTGCGCGCAAGTCTACTGCACCCGTAACGTCTATATGAGGATGCCATGTGGTTATTTCTACTATTTGTCGCGGTTCCACTGATTGAAATTGCACTGTTTATAAAAGTTGGCGGGTTTTTAGGCCTTTGGCCGACCCTTGGCATCGTGGTTGTCACGGCATTTTTGGGTACTTGGCTGGTCCGGGCCCAGGGGGCTGCGGCGATGAACCGCTTGCGAGGATCCTTTTCGCAATTGCAAGATCCAACCCAGCCGCTGGCGGATGGCGCAATGATCATTTTTGCAGGCGCGCTGTTGTTGACACCTGGGTTTTTCACCGATGCGGTCGGGTTTTTGCTGTTGTTCCCGCCGTTTCGCGCAGCCGCGTTTCAATACTTTAAAAAGCGCGTAAAAGTGCAGACATTTACCACCGGAACACCCCCACCCCACCAATCGCGCCAACCGGATAACGTAATTGACGGCGATTTCGTTGAAATTAATCCAAATGACAAGCCTTCAGGCTGGACCAAGGATTGAGACCTATCATCGGACCTGCTAAACCACCCGCGACGTAAATTCCTTTCAGGAGAGTTAATATGGCCGAAACCGGCAATGGTGCCCAAGCAGAAGCACCCCAAATCAAAATGCAAATTCTGGCGCAGTTTATCAAAGACATGTCTTTTGAAAACGCTGTCGCCCAAAAAGGTGTCGAAGGCGAAGTTCAGCCCGACATTCAGGTTCAGGTTAATCTGGACGCCAAAAAACGCGGCGTGGATAACCAGTACGAAGTGATCAGCAAATTCAACATCACCTCGAAAAACAAATCCGGCAATGAACCACTGTTCCTGTTGGAACTGGAATATGGCGGCATCTTCCACATCGAAAATGTGCCAGAAGACCAGCTGCACCCGTTCCTGCTGATCGAATGCCCGCGGATGCTGTTCCCTTACGTTCGCCGGATTGTTAGCGATGTAACCCGTGACGGTGGTTTCCCGCCACTAAATCTAGAAAACATCGACTTTTTGGCGCTGTATCGTTCCGAACTGTCCCGTCGCGCCGAGACCGAGCAGCCCAAGGCAGACGCTTAAGCATTAACTAGCGTTTAGACCAAATCGCGCCGTCGCCCATGTCTTTGACAAAAGTATCATGGGCGGCGGCTTCTTCTTTTGTCAGTTTCGGGGCCAATGCGTTTGGCCGTGGACGTGGCCGCCAATCGCTGCCAACATCCGTTCCGTCTGAATTTCGGGCCGTGCTGGACAGTTCCAGCCCCGATTGCCGACCCCCCAGCAATTCCAGATAAACCTCGGCCAGTATTTCCGAGTCCAGCAACGCGCCGTGCAGGGTGCGCGATGAATTATCAATGCCAAACCGGCGGCAAAGCGCATCTAGTGACGCCTGTGCGCCTGGAAATTTTTTGCGGGCCAGCGCCAGCGTATCCAGCGCCTGTTCCATCGGAATCAGCGGGGAATTGATCCAGCCCAGTTCGGCGTTCAGAAATTTCATATCAAAGGCGGCGTTGTGGATCACCAGACGGGAATCACCGATGAAATCCATGAAATCCTGTGCAATCAGTTTGAACACCGGTTTGTCGGATAGGAATTCATTCCCCAATCCATGCACCTTAAAGGCATCTTCTGGCATTGAACGTTCGGGGTTTATATACTGGTGATAGGTATTGCCAGTCGGCATGTGGTTGATCAGCTCCACCGCCCCGATTTCGACAATCCGGTCGCCCTGTTCCGGTTTAAAACCGGTGGTTTCCGTATCCAGCACGATTTCACGCATTTATCTGCTCCAACACCGATTTAACCTGTGCCCGCGCATCGGCAAGCGTGGTTGTTTCTATCACATAATCCGCTCGCACACGTTTTTCGGCATCGGGCAGTTGTTTGTCCAGTATGGCCTGAAACTGTGCCTCGGTCATACCCGCACGTTTCAGGACTCGTTGACGCTGAATTTCCGGCGGGGCGGAAACCACCACAATCACATCCATCATTGCATCGGCGCCGGTTTCAAACAGCAAAGGGATGTCCAGCAGCACCACGTCCGCATCGGCATTTTCAATAAACGTAGCGCGATCAGCGGCGACCAGCGGGTGAACCACCTGTTCAACCCGGCGCAGCGCATCGGGATCATTGGCAATCCATTGTTTCAAAGCGTCACGGCGAACTGCGCCGCCCTGCACCGCATCGGGATAAAGCGCGCGGATTGGTTCAACTGCAGCACCATTCACATCATACAACCGATGCACCGCCGCATCCGCATCCCACACAGGCACACCCAGATCGCCGAACATCGCCGTAGTAGTAGATTTCCCCATACCGATGGAACCGGTCAGGCCGATAAGAAACGGCTTACTGCTCATCCCGCCAGCACCGCGTTGCGCAAATCGTCGTCCACAACGGGGCGTTCCCCGAACCAGCGTTCAAACGCCGGCACCGCCTGATGCAGCAACATGCCCAGACCATCGACCGTGACACAGCCCTTTTCCCGCGCTTTTACCAGAAACGCGGTGTCCAAGGGCGCATAGACCAGATCGGTCACAACTGCTTTGGACGATAAGGCATCCAGTGGCACGCGGAAATCCGGCTTGCCGACCATGCCCAGCGACGTGGTGTTCACCACCGTTGCCGCACCTTCCAGCATATTGCCGGCCTTGACCCAGTCAAAAACTTTTACCTTGGCCCCGAATTCCCGTTTTAATATATCCGCACGGTTGCGGGTGCGGTTGGAAAGGCGGATTTCCTTGACTCCGACCTCAAGCAATGACGCGACCACTGCACGGCACGCCCCGCCCGCCCCGATCACCGCCGCCGGTCCAGCGGCCGGATCCCAATTCGGCGCCCCATGCCGCAGGTTTTCAATAAAGCCGTAGCCATCGGTATTGTCCGCATGAATCTTACCATCTTTGCGAAAAATCAACGTATTCGCCGCCCCGATCAGCGCCGCGCGGTCGGTTACGATATCGGCCAGCGCCAAAACGGTTTCCTTATGCGGGATGGTTACATTCACCCCGACAAAACCCATAAGCGGCAAGGTGCGGATCACCTCGGCCAGATCATCCTGCGCCACGTCCATCGGGATGTAATAGCCGTCAATCCCGTAACGTTTCAGCCAATGCCCGTGCAGCACCGGTGATTTACTATGTGCAATCGGCGAACCAATCACGCCGGCCAATGGAATTCTATGGTCACTCATGTTTCCAATACCCCTCGTGTTGAAAGATAAGACAACAGTTCCAGCAAAGGCAGCCCCAGAACGACAAAATAATCACCTGTGATCTTTGCGAACAGGCGCGCGCCTTCTTCTTCCAGTTTATATCCCCCAACGGAATGGCGGATACTGTCCCAGTTGCGCAACAGATAGCTGTCCAGATAGGCATCGGAAAAATCGCGCATCTGCAACCTAACCTCGCCCACATGCCGCCAAACAGGTTTGCCATGATAGTATATCACCGCCGCTGAAAACAACCGGTGTTCCTGGCCGCGCAACGCCTGCAACTGTTCCCGCGCATCCGCCTGATCCACGGGCTTTGCCAATATCTGCCCGTTAAAATCCAGTACCTGATCACACCCGATCACCAGGGCATCCGCTTCCTTCATCGCCACCTTCTGCGCCTTGAATTCGGCCAAGGCATCGGCAACATCACGTGGCCGCGCCCCGTCGACCTGCATGGACTCGCGAATTGTTGCCTCGTCAATCCGTGCAACGGCAGTATCAAACACCACACCGGCATTGCGCAGCAACGTCTGGCGGATGTCCGACTTTGAGGCCAGAATAATTCGATCACTCATCGGCATATCCCTGTGGGTAACACGTGGGGTTAAAACGGTGTGGGGCAAGGGATAACCCCTTACCCTGCCCGAACGGTTGATAACATGACAGTTATCAACCTATTCACCACAGTTGCCCACGGTGGAAAAGGATAAATATCCGCTGTGGGTAATCCAACGGCAAAAACCTTATCCATAGAATGGGCAAATCCCATTCCGCTGTTTTTTGCGCCTCTGTGGATTCCATCCACCTGCTTATCAACAGTTTATTAACCTGCGGATAAACCGACAGATAACAATTTAATCCACAGAAACCGCTCACACTACAAAAACATCATCTTTTCTTTTCTATATATATATTATTAGAAAGGCCCACCAAGGTATGAGGAAAACCCATGTGGGATATAATAACAGATCTGCTTAGCGATTATTATCTCTGGACCAAAACCCTGCATATCATTTCGGTGATTACATGGATGGCCGGAATATTCTATCTGCCCCGTCTGTTCGTCTATCATACAGAATCCGTAGAAACAGGATCTGAAACTGATACGCTGTTTCAAACCATGGAACGCAAGCTGTTGTTCATGATCATGCGCCCTGCAATGTATTCAACGTGGACGTTCGGCCTGCTGCTTGTGTTTACCCCCGGAATTGTCGATTGGTCGGAAATCTGGCCCTGGGTCAAAGCTGTATCAGTGCTGATTATGACCTGGTTTCATTTCTGGCTGGCCGCGCGTCGCATTGACTTTTCCAAGGGGTGCAACACCAGAACCGGTAAACGGTTCCGCATGATGAACGAAGTGCCGACGCTTTTGATGTTCCTGATCGTGTTCTCGGTGGTGCTAAAATTCTAGCAATTGTTGACTCCGGTGCGTCACATCCTTATTTAGCCCGTAACCCCGCCGTCCGGTGGGTGGTTTTTCACATTATAAAATGACCGCGCGCCAGTCCTTGGCGCCCAAGGATTCGTTCCCATGACCCAAGAAACCCTGAACCTTGCCGATCTGAAGGCGAAAACACCCAAAGACCTGCTGGAATACGCAGAAGAACTGGAAATCGAAAACGCCTCGACCATGCGCAAAGGCGAGATCATGTTCTCGGTCCTGAAAGAGCGGGCCGAGGATGGTTGGGAAATTTCCGGCGACGGTGTGCTGGAAGTGCTGCAAGACGGCTTTGGATTTCTGCGCTCGACCGAGGCAAACTATCTGCCCGGCCCCGATGACATCTATGTTTCCCCTGAAATGATCCGCCAGCTGTCGCTGCGCACGGGCGACACGATCGAAGGTGTGATCCGCGCGCCCGACGATAGTGAACGCTATTTCGCGATGACAAAGATCACCAAGATCAATTTTCAGGAACCCGAAAAGAACAAGCACAAGATCAACTTTGACAATCTGACCCCGCTTTATCCGGACGAACGGTTCAATCTGGAGATAGAAGACCCCACCGTCAAAGACAAATCCGCCCGCATCATTGATCTGGTTGCGCCTATTGGTAAAGGCCAGCGGTGCTTGATCGTGGCGCCACCCCGTACAGGTAAAACGGTTCTGTTGCAAAACATCGCAGCCTCAATCGCGGCGAACCATCCGGAATGCTACCTGATCGTGTTGCTGATTGACGAACGTCCAGAAGAAGTAACCGACATGCAGCGCAGCGTTAAGGGCGAAGTCGTGTCCTCAACCTTTGATGAACCTGCCTCGCGCCACGTTGCCGTTTCGGAAATGGTGATCGAAAAAGCCAAGCGTCTGGTCGAACATAAACGCGACGTTGTGATCCTGCTGGATTCGATCACCCGTCTGGGCCGCGCCTTTAACACGGTTGTGCCTTCCTCTGGCAAGGTCCTGACCGGCGGTGTCGATGCAAACGCCCTACAGCGCCCCAAACGCTTTTTCGGCGCTGCACGGAATATCGAGGAAGGTGGCTCGCTTACCATCGTTTCAACCGCGCTGATTGATACCGGCAGCCGGATGGACGAAGTGATCTTTGAAGAATTCAAAGGCACGGGCAACTCGGAAATCGTGCTGGACCGTAAGGTGGCCGATAAACGCGTGTTCCCGGCGATGGACATCCTGAAATCCGGCACCCGGAAAGAGGAACTTCTGGTCAACGCAAAAGACCTGCAAAAGACCTATGTCCTGCGCCGCATCCTGAACCCGATGGGCACAACAGATGCAATCGAATTCCTGATGTCGAAGCTGAAGCAAACCAAATCAAACGCCGAATTCTTCGATTCAATGAACACTTAACTTTTTGTTTAATAACAAATAGTTGGATGAAAAATGAGCACGATTTACGCCTTGGCAACGGCGCTTGGGAAATCCGGCGTGGCCGTCATACGCCTGTCCGGTCCCCGCGCATTAGACGCGGCGAAAACCCTTGCGGGATCGCTGCCTGAACCGCGCGTTGCTGGTTTGCGGGTGCTCAAGGATTCTGACGGTGTGTTGTTGGATCAGGCGTTGATTCTGACGTTCATGGCGGGCCACAGTTTCACCGGCGAAGATGTGGCCGAACTGCACCTGCATGGTGGTCCCGCCACCATCAAGGCCGTGCTGCAAACGCTGGGTGATATCGACGGTCTGCGCATGGCCGAGCCGGGTGAATTTACCCGCCGTGCTTTGGAGAATGGTTGTCTTGATCTGGCCCAGATCGAAGGGCTGGCCGACCTGCTAGAAGCCGAAACCGAAGCCCAACGAAAACAAGCGCTGCGGGTGTTTTCCGGCGCACTGGGCGACAAGGCCGAAAGCTGGCGCAGCCAGTTGATCCGCGCCGCCGCCCTGCTGGAAGCAACGATAGATTTCGCCGACGAAGACGTTCCGGTGGATGTAACGCCCGAGGTATCGGACCTGCTGGACTCGGTCATGGCCGCGCTTAACACCGAGGCCAGCGGCGTGCAGATTTCCGAACGTATCCGCGATGGATTCGAGGTGGCGATTGTAGGTGCGCCCAACGTCGGAAAGTCGTCATTGCTGAACCGTCTGGCTGGTCGTGACGCCGCTATTACCTCGGAAATTGCCGGCACCACGCGCGATGTGATCGAGGTGTGGATGGATCTGAACGGCCTGCCCGTCACCATTCTGGATACTGCCGGCTTGCGGGAAACCGACGATACAGTCGAGGGAATCGGTATAGAACGCGCTTTGGAACGCGCCAGAAATGCCGATCTGCGGGTGTTCCTGTATGATACAGAACCGCTAAACCTGCCTTTGCAGCCCGAAAAAGACGACATCGTGCTGCGTAGCAAGGCAGATTTATACGATGGCGATGCGCTATCTGTATCGGGAAAAACCGGTCAGGGCCTGTCCGACTTGACCAACTGCATCGCCGAAACCCTGCAAAACCGTGCCGCCGGAGCCAGCACCGCGATCCGCGAACGGCATAGAACCGCCATTCTGACCGCGCTTGCCGCATTGGAATCAGCGAAAAGCGAACTGGAATATGGTATGGATCGTTCCGAACTGGCCGCCGAAGAACTGCGCACTGCCATCCGTGCCCTTGATTCATTGGTCGGTCGTGTCGATGTAGAGCATATTCTGGACGAAATATTCGCCAGTTTCTGTTTGGGTAAATAAGGATTGTTTCACGTGAAACA
>CAZIDQ010000083.1:0-10859 GCA_964538015.1 uncultured Marinosulfonomonas sp. | reverse complement strand
AGCGATACTGTAATGGATGACGCCGACATCGCCAAGGCCGCCATCAATGGGGTGGCAAATCCGAACAGGGCAATCGGTACCGCAATCGCGTTATACCCCGCCGCAATGGCAAAGTTTTCCTTAATCCGGCGGGTTGCCTTGCGGGCGATCACTGTGGCTTCGGCCAGCGGCGACATATCGCTGCCCAACAGCACAATATCGGACGCCACCCGCGCCGCGTCCAACGCTGATGCTGGCGAGATTGAAACATGCGCCGCCGCCAGCGCCGCCGTGTCGTTCAACCCGTCGCCCACCATCAGAACCCGCGCGCCCTCTTGGGACAAGGCATTGACCCGTTTGGCTTTATCCTCGGGCAGGGCTTCGGCCACCCATTCATCAAATCCCAGCCGTTTGGCCAGTGTTTCAACAGCGATCGGCGCGTCGCCAGAGATCAGCAACAGCTTCATGCCCTGCTCTTTCAACGCCGCTACAGCTTTGTCCGCGCCTTCGCGCAAATGGTCTGAAAAGGTGAATTCCAGTGGGTCTGCCGAGCCAATCTGCAAATAGGTCGCCGTCTGCGCCCCCGCCGTGGTCCCGACCCACGCCGCGCGTCCCAGACGCACGGTTTCGCCGTTCCAAGTGCCCTCGACCCCATAGCCCGGAACCTCGTGCAGGTCACTCAACTCGGCAGGTTCCACCCCTGCCCCGCTGACCGCCGCCGCAAGGGACACCGCCAAGGGGTGCGCCGATGCTTGCGCCAGCGCCAGCGCCACTTGCAGATCGCCAGCTGCGCAATCTTGCAGATTGGTCAACTCAGGCGCGCCTTCGGTCAGAGTGCCGGTTTTGTCGAAAACCACAGTGTCGACTTCGGCCAACCGCTCCAGCGCGGTGGCATCCTTGATCAACATCCCGCGCCGGAACAAACGCCCCGAAGCCGCCGTTGTCACCGCCGGAACAGCAAGGCCAAGGGCGCAAGGGCAGGTAATAATCAGCACGGCAACCGCAATATTCAACGACAGGCGCACATCGCCGCCCGTGGCCACCATCCAGCCGACAAAGGCCAGGAACGACAGTAAATGCACCCCCGGCGCATAGATGCCCGCCGCTTTATCCGCCAGCGAGGTGTAGCGGTTTTTCGAGCTTTCGGCCATCGCCACCAGATCGGCCATCCGGTGCAGCGATGTATCCTCGCCCGCCGCAGTGACGCGCACGGTTAGCGGGCCAGTCAGGTTGACCTCGCCCGCGCTGACCACGCTTTCGGGACCAGTGTAAACCGGCACGGTTTCGCCTGTCAGCAATGACCGGTCCAGTTCGCTTTGGCCATCCGTCACCACCCCATCCACAGGCATCCGTCCGCCCGGTTTGACCCGCACCAGATCGCCCACGGCCAATTCCGCAATCGGCACGGTAACCAGTTCGTCGCCCTCGAGCCGTTCCGCGCGTGGCACTTCCAACGCGGCCAGTTCCTCGGCGGCTGATCGGGCAATCGCGCGGGTGCGGTGATCCAGATAGCGGCCCGCAAGCAGGAAAAATGTTAGCGACAGGGCCGCATCAAAATAAGCGTGTTCGCCACCTTGGGTGATTTCATACAGCGACAGGATGCTGGCCAGCAGGATCGCCAGTGAAATCGGCACATCCATATTCAGGCGGCGCACCTGCAGCACCGACCACGCGCTGCGAAAAAACGGCTGCGCGGAAAAGGCGATTGCCGGCAGGGCGATGATGGCAGAAATCCAGTGGAACAGATCGCGGGTTGCGGCCTCGGCCCCGGCCCAGACCGAGATCGACAGCAGCATCACGTTCATCATCGCAAAGCCCGCCACGGCCAGCCGCATCAGCAATTCGCGCCCGCGTTTGTCAGTTTCCGTGGCCCGCAAGGTGCCCGCGTCCAGCTCGTGCGCCTCGTATCCGATACCCGCCAAAAGCGCGGTCATGTCGTCGGCGGTCACGTCCGCATCGGCCTCGATACTGACGCGTTTCAAGGTCAGGTTTACCCGCGCCGAATGCACACCGTCTGCGCGTTCCAATTCGCGTTCAACCGCCGTGATACAGGCCGCGCAATGCACCGATGGCAAGGACAGCATGATCCGCGCCTCGACTACCTCGTTCATCTTGGCCAGCTCTTCTGCCGAAGGGGCAACCGCGCAGGCAGGACAGGCAGCGATTTGCGCGCACATGGCTTAGCCTTTCACCATGAAATCCAGACGCTGGTGGAATTTGGTACCATCAAGCGCGGTGGCCTTCAGGCGCAGGTTCCATTTGCCTTCGCCCAAGGTCAGCGGCGCGCGGAACTGCCCACCGCGTTGCTGGAATTGTGGTGTCTGGTCATCCCGCACATGGGTGGGGCGGCCAACGATGGCGTTCAAAATGGCAACATCTGCAGGTTTGCCTGCTTTGTCGACAACCGTCACTACCAGTTCATGGTCCTGATACAGGACATTAACAGTCCATCCCAGTGCCAGTTGCGCGGCCCGTTCGTCATCAAAGTTCTGACTGGCCACATAACTGTTTTTGACATCCATTCCGGGGAATGTACCGATGGCAAAATAGGCCATCAACAGGTTTACCCCGATGATAACTGCAAACGCGCCAGCAAACATGGCAAACACTTTGCGGCCTGTGAATGGTGCGGCCATTACTGTTCCCTCCCGTTGAATACGGTATCGGTCTGGATCTGTTCTTGTCCCAGCTTATCCTCGACCCACATAGTGAATTCGCTTCGATCCGATATCGCAGGTGTGCTGCCTTTGGGCGCGGTGACATAGATGCGTTGCAGCAAGGTCTCGTTGGCGGGCACAATCACGCCTTTGCCATCGCTACCTTCAAGCGAAATATCAAGCCCCGAGTCCGCACTGACAGAAAAATCGAACCTGCGATCATCGCCGTGTTTATTACGCAACCGCACATCATAGGTATTGCGGATCGTTCCGTCAGAGAGCGTCACATAGATCGGGTTGCGAACCGGTGCAACAGTCATATCAATGTCCGGCCGAACAATCAGCGCGATCAGCAGACCAATGCCGACGAAGGACCAGAGTGTAATATACATGATTGTTCTGGGTCGGAAAACATGCCGCCAAATCTGACGCGGGGTGGCGCCCGCGCGTTCGGCTTCTTCATCCGACAAGGCCAGATAATCGATCAAGCCGCGTGGCTTGCCGATTTTTTCCATCACGTCGTCACAGGCATCAATACACAACGCACAGGTGATGCATTCCAGTTGCTGCCCGTCGCGAATATCGATGCCTGTCGGGCAAACATTGACGCAGGCCATACAGTCGATGCAATCCCCCAGATTTTCTGCGTCCCCGCCTTTGCGACGTTTGCCGCGCGGCTCGCCACGCCAACTGCGGTAACCGACAGTCAGGGTTTCCTCGTCCATCATCGCGGCCTGAATCCGGGGCCACGGGCACATGTAGATACATATCTGTTCACGGGCAAAGCCGCCAAACAATACCGTGGTAACAGTCAGAACCAGAATGGTTAGATAGGCAATCGGATGGGCGCTAAAGGTCAACAATTCAACCAGTAACGTCGGCGCGTCGGCAAAATAAAACACCCAGGCACCGCCTGTGGCGATTCCGATCAACAACCACACGAACCATTTAAACAGCCGCAAACGCCATTTTTTGGCGTCCCATTTCGACTTCCACAGGCGCACACGCGCGTTGCGATCCCCTTCGATCCAGCGCTCGGTCAGAATAAACAGGTCAGTCCAGATCGTCTGTGGGCAGGCGTATCCACACCAGATCCGTCCGGCCGCTGCCGTAAACAAAAACAGCCCCAGCCCAGCCATAATCAGCAAGCCCGCGATGAAGTAAAACTCGTGTGGCCAGATTTCGATCATAAAGAAATAAAACCGGCGCCCGGCCAGATCGATCAAAACAGCCTGATCCGGCAGGTTCGGGCCACGATCCCAACGGATCCACGGCGTCAGATAATAGATAGCCAGCGTTACGCCCAACAGCCACCATTTTAGGGTACGGAACTTGCCCTTTACCTTACGCGGAAATACGGGTTCACGGGCGGCATATAGTTTCGGTGCTTCTTGTTCGGTATTGCTCACGGGACCTACTCCAATCCTCGATGATAATCTCTGCACAGCGCAGACGGCCTCTTTGATTCACAAAGATAGCTGCAACAGTGGAAATAATAGTAAATTCGCCAATGCCCATGCGACGAAGCGTAACATGCCCTGCGGCATAAAGCGACAAAGCCCTTGTTAGAATCCGTCTAATGAGGTTAAGGTGGCACCGACCCCCAAGGAAACGCGCGAACAGGACGGGCGTCGGTGCCTTTTACCGAGGGCTGGAGACCCTCGGAAGCTTATTCTCTTACTCACCACCACCAAGTTGATGGACGTAAGTAGCTACGGCGCGAATATCAGACTCGGACAAACGAGCCGCCCATGTGGGCATTACGCCAAAGCGGGCAAAAGTAACGGTCTCGCGAATCGTTTCTTTGTCTCCGCCATACAGCCAGATAGCATCAGTCAGATTAGGCGCGCCTTGATCTCGATCACCTTTTCCGTCTTCTGCATGGCAAGATGAGCAATTATCTTCAAAAACAACCGCGCCGGCCGTGGCCAGTTCTGCATCCGCTTCCTGACCCGAAATCTTAAGGACGTGGTTTACGACCTGATCGATCTCTTCTTCGCTCAGCAGTTCATCCACGCCAAATTTGGGCATTTCCGAGAACCGTGCGTCATCGTTGTCCTCATTACGCACGCCATTGGCGATCGTGTAATGGATTTCTTCGATGCTGCCGCCCCAAAGCCAGTCGTCGTCCAGCAGGTTTGGATAGCCTTTGGCACCACTTGCACCGGCACCGTGACACTGCGAACACCAGGTCTGGAACACAGCAGCACCGGCGTTAACCGCATAGCTGTTCAGATCGGCGTCTGCCGAAATGGCTGTCAGATCGGCGGCTGCAAGCTTTGCTTCGATCGCAGCGTTGGCTTCGTCAACGGCTTTGATCTCGGCGGCCACGTCACCACGTGTCGACCATTTCATCAGGCCGGGTGTTGCACCATTGACCAGTGGCCATGCCGGATAGGCGATTGTGTAACCAATGGCCCAAACGATTGTGGCGTATAGCGTCCACAACCACCAGCGTGGCAACGGGTTGTTGAACTCTTCGATCCCGTCCCATGAGTGACCGGTTGTTTCAACTTCGTCATTATTCGGTTCTGTCGGCTTATTACTCATGACCGCGCCTCCTTCGACCCAGCAGGTTTGTCTTCATTGCGGAAAGGGATGTTGGCGATATCGTCGTGCACAGGGCGGCTGCCTGGGCGAAACGCCCAGAGAACCACAAATACGAACACAGCGAAAATACCCAACATGCCCCAGCTATCGGCAAAATGTCGCATTAAGGAATAAGTATCCATCATCCCCTCCTAGCGGCTTGCGTCAGGCGTGAAGGTCGAGAAATCAACCAGCGTGCCCAACATTTGCAGATACGCAATCAGCGCGTCCATTTCGGAAATACCCGGTTGACCATCAAAGTTGCGAACCTGCGATTTTGGATAGCGGGCTTGCAGAGCATCATAGTCACTGTCGGGATCCGCCTGTGCCCTAAAGTCGGCAGCGGCGTTTGCGATCATATCGTCTGTGTAAGGCACGCCAACCATGCGGTGTGTCTCAAGCAGATCGGTGATATACGTCGGCTCGATCATCTTGTTCGCAAGGAACCCGTATTTGGGCATCAGCGACACCGGAACAACCGATTGCGGGTCGGTCAGGTGGTCAACATGCCAAGCGTCGGAATATCCGCGCCAGCCAACACGGGCCAGATCGGGACCCGTCCGTTTGGACCCCCATTGCGCAGGGTGGTCATATTGCGATTCAGCCGCCAGCGAATAGTGGCCATAACGCTCGACCTCGTCGCGCAGTGGACGGATCATCTGGCTGTGACATACATAACAGCCCTCACGCACGTAAATGTCCCGGCCGGTCAACTCGAGCGGGGTGTAGGGGCGCATGCCCTCTACATCCTCGATCGTGTTTTCCAGATAGAACAAAGGCGCGATTTCTACGGTACCACCAATGGTGACAACCAGCAGCGAAAGAACCATCAGAATAGTTGCGTTTTTCTCGATGATTTTGTGTTTATCAAGGAAAGCCATTTGTCATTCCCTCCTTACTCTGCTGGAACAGCTGCGGTAGCGTCGGCTTTCACCGCGCCCTTCGCAACAGTTGCCCAAAGGTTGTAGCACATGATGATCGCGCCGGTCAGATACATCAGACCGCCCGTCGCACGCACCACATTCATCGGGTATTTGGCCTCAACCGTGTCAGCGAACGAATTCACGAGGAAACCGTTTACATCAACTTCGCGCCACATCAGGCCTTCCATGATGCCCGATACCCACATCGAGGATGCGTAAAGAACGATCCCGATTGTGGCCAGCCAGAAGTGATAGCTAACCAGCTTCAGCGAATACAGACGTTCGCGGTTCCACAGACGTGGTACCAGGAAGTACAGCGCACCAAAGGTGATCATACCGTTCCAGCCCAGAGCACCGGAGTGAACGTGGCCAATGGTCCAGTCGGTATAGTGCGACAGCGAGTTCACAGCGCGGATCGACATCATCGGACCCTCGAATGTGGACATGCCGTAGAACCCGATCGACACAACCATCATCCGGATAACCGGATCGGTGCGCAGCTTGTCCCACGCGCCAGACAGTGTCATCAGGCCGTTGATCATACCACCCCATG
Organism: uncultured Marinosulfonomonas sp.; assembly: GCA_964538015.1. Classification (GTDB taxonomy): domain Bacteria; phylum Pseudomonadota; class Alphaproteobacteria; order Rhodobacterales; family Rhodobacteraceae; genus Profundibacter. Next base: position 4,158 of record CAZIDQ010000083.1, on the reverse strand, counting down.
AAGGCATCCAAAGAATGATCGACATAACCATACCCAATGTGCCGGCCCAGTCAGGCAGCGCAGTATAGTGCAGGTGGTGCGGACCAGCCCAGATATAAAGGAAGATCAGTGCCCAGAAGTGGATGATCGAAAGCTTATACGAGAACACAGGGCGTTCGGCCTGCTTGGGTACAAAGTAGTACATCATACCAAGGAAACCCGACGTCAGGAAGAAGCCCACAGCGTTGTGGCCGTACCACCACTGGGTCATCATATCCTGTACACCCGAGAACACCTGAACCGATTTGGAACCCCAGATCGAAACCGGGATCGACAGGTTGTTAACGATGTGCAGCATCGCAATGGTGATGATAAACGACAGGTAGAACCAGTTGGCTACATAAATGTGTTTCTCTTTGCGTTTGTAGAGTGTGCCCAAGAATACGACCAGATAGGCCACCCAAACAACAGTCAGCCACCAATCTGTGACCCACTCGAATTCGGCGTATTCCTTGGATTGGGTTGCGCCCAACACATAACCGGTTGCAGCCAGAACAATTACCAACTGGTAACCCCAGAACACGAACCAGCCCAGATTGCCGCCCCATAAGCGTGCAGCGGACGTACGCTGTACAACGTAGAAAGACGTGGCAATCAGCCCGTTCCCGCCAAATGCAAAAATAACCGCGGACGTATGCAACGGACGCAGACGCCCGAAGTTCATATATCCCTGCGCCCATTCAAAGTTTAGCCAAGGGAATGCCAGTTCAGAGGCGATAAACACCCCGACAAGAAACCCGACCACACCCCAAAGGGCGGTTGCGATAACACCGGCCCGTACGACACCGTCTTGGTATTCGTCGGTTGCCTGTTTCGGATCCCCGATACGGCGAACCGTCCAGATAAACAGCGCAATCGCTGCAAGCATAATGGTGACAGCGTTCACCAAATATGGCAGATCCCTTGCGTAACTGGCAGCAATAGCGGACAAAACCACCACCACGCCAACTACGATTAGTTTAATGTAGTCCCACATTAGCACGTCCCTTCGTCTTTATCCCGCAGCGACTCACACTTCGCCCGGCTACTTTGCGACTAGATGCGGTATGCCGCGCCCAGACACAACCCACCTTGATCTATATCAACTTTTGCATGTGTCTCTTTTGATCGACATCAAGGCATTTCCGTCTCTTTCGGTTATTCTCGTATACATAGACATTCCTTAAGGAGAACTCTCCAATGGCCTATAAATCTTTGCTCACTGTTATCACAGATCCGGAAATCGCAAAACCCGCCCTTGATCGGGCCGTTGCAATTGCACAAGCCGAAGACGCACATCTGGATGTGCTATGCATCGGGGTCGACCGTACCCAAACCGGTTACTACTATGCCGGCGCCAGTGTCGTTTTTCAGCAGGAAGTCATTGAAAAGGCTAAAGAAGAAGCCGTTGCCGCCGAACGGTACGCAAACGAGCATCTGGCCAACGAAGGCATCAAATTCGCCGTCGACAAAGCCGTCGCGCAGTTGGCCGGACTGGGCCGTCTGGTCGCGCATCGGGCGCGGTTCACCGACCTTGTAATTTTACCCCGCCCCTACGGCAAAGGCTGCGGCCAGGAACAGGAAACCATCGTAGAATCCACCCTGTTTGAAGGCCAGGTGCCAACTTTGGTCGTACCGCCAAAAACCAAGGCAAATGTAGCCGCCGAACGGATTATTATTGCCTGGAACGAAAGCAGCGAGGCAATGGCCGCAGTCCGCGCCGCCTTGCCCGCCCTGATTGCTGCCGATTCCGTAAATATTACGGTGATTGACCCGCCACAGCACGGGCCGGACAGATCAGATCCGGGCGGGGCGTTGTCGCAAATGCTGGTACGCCACGGGATCAAGGCGGAAATTACGGTTCTGGCAAAAACCATGCCGCGGGTTTCGGATGTATTGTTGCGGCACGCCCGCGATATGAACGCCGATATGATTGTAATGGGGGCCTATGGCCACTCGCGGTTCCGCGAGGCCATTCTGGGTGGCGCCACGCGTAACATGCTGGAAAACGCTAAAATTCCGGTACTTATGGCGCATTAAACTCTGTGGAGGAAGGCAGGATTAAGGGCAGCCCTAGCTTAGGAAGCCGCCATCCGCATCATCACCGGATTCAGCGACCAGCAGCTGGAAATCCGGGATGGTGACATGGCGCTTGCCTTCCAGATGGATAATTCCTTCGTTGCGCAGGGCCGAGATCTGGCGGCTAACCGTTTCCAGCGTCAAGCCCAGATAATCCGACATTGCCACACGGGTCAGCGGCAAATCGAACACCATTGGCCCATCTTCGCCATTCAATTGCAGCGTCGCGTCACGGCGCGCAATAATGGCAATCAGGCTGGCAATCTTCTCACGTGCGGTTTTGCGTCCCAGCAGCAGCATCCATTCCCGCGCAGCATCCAGTTCATCCAACGTCATTTCCAACAAACGCTGCGCAATATGCGGGGTTTCCATCATCATCGCTTCGAACGGTTTTTTGCGAAAACAGCACATCACCAGATCGGTCGTGGCGGTGACATCATAAGGGGCAAATTCGCGCCCCGGCCGACCGACAAAATCACTGGGCAGCAGCAGGCCCACCATCTGCGTGCGCCCGTCCTCCATTGTTTGCGTCAGTGAAGCAATCCCCGACACAACCGAGCCGACAAAATCCATCCGGTCACCGGACCAGACCACAGTTTGCCCCGCTTCATAGCTGCGGTAATATTTCATGCTGTCCAGCACGATCTGCTCGTCACTATCACATCGCGCACAAACGGCACGGTGGCGGATCGGACACTCCCCGCATACTCGGTCAGATAGGTCTGCAAGATTCATAAATCGTTCGCGCTTTTCTTCGTCTTGATCTCGATCAAAGAGATTGTTCCTGTTCACGGGTAACTCTACTTGAATGACAGGACAATCGCAACTTGCACGGCTTGGATTATTTGACGCACGGGTGCCACGCTATACCAGCTACCCGACTGCACCGCATTTCGCTGCGGGCATTGACCAAAGCCACTTCACCGACTGGGTTCGCGCGATCCCGGAAGGCTCATCCATTTCGCTTTACCTTCATGTGCCGTTTTGTCGGCATTTATGCTGGTTTTGCGCATGTCGCACGCAGGGTACCCAATCCGAGGAACCCGTGCGCGCCTATCTGGAAACCCTGAAAGCGGAAATCGCCCTGCTGCGCGATATACTGCCCGATAACCTAAGCCTGTCACGGTTTCACTGGGGCGGCGGCACGCCAACCCTGATGAACAGCGACATGATTTCTGAACTGGCAGGCACGGTTCTGGATATGATTCCCATGGCAAAGGGCGGCGAGTTTTCCGTCGAAATCGACCCCAACGAAATAGACGAATCCCGCGTCAAGGCGCTGGCCGATGCCGGTATGAACCGCGCCTCGATCGGGGTGCAGGATTTTGACGAGGAAATTCAAAAGGTCATCGGCCGCATCCAAAGCTACGAGTTGACCAAAGACGCCGCCGACATGATCCGCGCCCACGGCATTAACAGCCTGAACGCCGACATCCTGTATGGCCTGCCGCACCAGACCAACGAACGAATCGCCGAATCCGTGCTGAAGCTGCTCACCCTGTCGCCCAGCCGCGTGGCCCTGTACGGTTACGCCCATGTGCCGTGGATGGCCAAACGCCAACAACTGATCCCGACCGACGCCCTGCCCGCCCCCGAAGAACGCCTTGGCCTCTATGACGTGGCCCGCAAACTGTTTCTGGCGGACGGTTATAAAGAAATCGGCATCGACCACTTTGCCCTGCCCGACGATGGCTTGGCCGTGGCCCAACGCGAAGGGCGCCTGAAACGTAACTTTCAAGGCTACACCGATGACACATCCGATGTGCTGATCGGGCTTGGGGCCTCGTCCATCTCGAAATTCCCGCAAGGGTTTGCGCAACATGCCTCAGGCACCTCGCAGTACACCACAGCGGTGCGCGAAGGGAAATTCGCCACGGTGCGCGGCCACGTCTTTACCGAAGACGACCGCCTGCGCGCGCGCCTGATTGAATCGATCATGTGCAATTTCCACATCGACACCGCCGAAATCCTGCGCGATTTCGACATCACGCGCCTGCAACTCGAAGCGATGTATAAAAAGGCCGCCGATGAGTTCGAGGGCCTGCCCAAAATCACCGCCGA
>CAZIDQ010000082.1:0-10927 GCA_964538015.1 uncultured Marinosulfonomonas sp. | reverse complement strand
GCGGGGTGTTCAGGCCAAAGTCTTTGCCGTCTTTGATGTCGTCGATATCTGCCATGTCGTGTTCCTGACTTTTTCGGGTTTAAGTGTTTGCGTTATTCAGCGCCTTGACCATTGCAGCAAAGGCGCGTTTGGGTTTTTTCGCGCCCAGAACGGCGCTGCCGCTGACCACCATGTCGGGGGTGCAGGCGGCGATTTCTGTAATGCTGTCCAGCGTGACGCCGCCATCAAAGGCAAGCATCGCATCGGGTGTCATTTCGCGCAGCTCCGTGATGCGGCAGCAGGCGGCGGTGATATCGGCAGGCGTGCCGCGCGGGTCCAGTGACAGCACAAGGATCATATCGGGGGCCAGCGCCAGCAGGGGGGCGGCATCGTCAAGTGATGTGCCGGGCATCAGGGCAAGGCCGGCCATCACGGGGCGCTTGGCGGCCTGAATGATTTTGATCGCTTCGGCGGCGTTGTCGGATTCAGCGTGCACCGTGATCAAGTCTGCCCCCGCCTTGATATAGCTTTCCACATGGGCAGCAGGGTTTTGCACCATCAGATGCACGTCGCGCAGCAAGCCAACATCCATGGCATCCACAAAGCCCGGCCCGCCGATCATCTGCGGCACAAACACGCCGTCCATGATGTCGAAATGCAGGATGGCGCAGCCCCATTCGGCCACGTTTTGCGCCGCACGGCGCAGGTTGCCAAGGTCGGCGGCAAACAGGCCAAGGCTGATGCCTTTGGCGCGGGATTTCAGATCATCAATGCTCATGTCAGGTTTCCTAAAACACCACGCCTTTGCGCAGGATAAAACAGCCATAGGGCCGTTGTTCAGAGGTGGCAACAACCGCAAACGCATCATTGGCACGGCTGTAGAAGTCTTGTCGCTCAATTTTATCCAGATTGGCCCCGTCGGGTTTTGCAGCGTTTAGAACGGCAAAGGCCTGTGTGTGAACCTCGCCCATTTCATCCGGCGCATCATCGATTTCCATGCGCCATGCACAAGCATCGGTAAACCCGTCCAGCGGCATCAGGGTCGTGATAATGTCAATCGCCTCGGGTGTCATCAATGCGGGCAGATGGATCACCTCGCCCCAGATGGTGCTGGCCGCGGTCGAGGCAGCCGGAAAATTTGCATCAACCACAACCAGTTCATCCCCATGCCCCATTTGCATCAGACATGTCATCAGGTCCGGCGTTATACGTGCGTCAATTCCAAGCAGCATATCGTATCTCCTTACAAGGGGGTCGCGAGCATTCTTCCCGCAACCCCCGTCTTTATCAAGTGCCTAATGCCCTAGCGCGGGGGCAGGGGCATCCATGCAGGAACAGCCACATCGGCGTGGGCGAACTGGGGCAGTTTGGCCGACAGATCTTCCATGCTTTTGATGTCTGCATCCAGCAGGGCCTTTTGAGTGATCAGGGTTGGCGGGATGATCACGTTGTGGCCTGGGTCTTCGCCTGCCAGCAGCATCGCCAGTGCCCGCACCGAGACTTCGCCTACAACAGCAGGGTTGGTGGCGGCGGTAGCGGCCCATGCGCTGTTTGGTTCGCGCATGGCTGCGATGTCGGCAGTGGATACATCAGCCGAGTAGATTTTGATCTGCTCGTTCAAACCAGCTTCGTCCACAGCGATTTTCACACCTTTGGCGAATTCGTCATAGGGGGCGAACATCACGGTGATGCTTGGGTTGGCTTGCAGAACCGAACGCGCCTGATTGGCAACCGAGTTGGCAATCGGGTTGTCCAGCGTGCCGAACATGGCCAGCTCTTCGATGCCGGGGTTGGCTTCTTTCACCTTTACCCATGTTTCGTCGCGACGATCCAATGGTGCGATACCGGCAACGTAAACATAACCGGCCTTAAACGATGTGCCATTGTCGGCAATAGCCTGCTCCAGCGCCAGACGGGCCAGATCGCGGTCTGATTGTTCGACTTGCGGAATGGCAGGGTTTTTAACGTCTACGTCAAAGGCCACAACCTTGATCCCGGCATCAATGGCGCGCTGTGCGGCCTCTTGCATGGATTCGGTCAGACCGTGCTGGATGATGATACCGTCAACGCCAAGGGCGATGGCCTGATCTACCATGTCAGCCTGCAATGCGGCGTCCTGACGGCTGTCGAATACCCGCAGGTCAACGCCAATGGCGGCGGCCTGTGTTTCAACGCCTGACAGATAGGCTTGAAAGAAATCGCCAGTGGACAGATAGCGCACCAGCGCGATTTTCACATCGCCTGCATTGTCGAACGGTGCAGGCATTTCGCCCGCGAATGTCGGGGTGGCAAAGCCGGTTGCAAGTGCTGCAATCCCGCCCGCCATACCCAGAACGATACGTCGTGTCAGTTTCATATTATGGTTCTCCCTTTTTAATTAGTAGTGCAGTCTAGTGGTTTGAACCTGCGCGCCGACCTGTCAGCACGAAGGTAAAGACGAGGGCAATCACAAGCACCGCCCCCTTAACGAAATCCTGTGTGTAGTAAGGCGCGTTCATCATGGTCAGACCCTGCAGCAGGATGCCGACAAACAGCGCGCCAATGGCCGTACCAAAGGCGTTCGGCTTGGCCACACCCATTACAGCATAACCGATCAGCGCAGCGGCCACGGAATCCAGCAGCAGGTTGTTGCCCGAGGCAATATCACCCCGCCCCAGACGCGCCGCCAGCAGGATACCCCCGACCGAGGCCAGCACGCCGGAAATCATATAGGCCAGAATTTTGTAACGGTTGACGTTGGTCCCCGCCAGTGCGGCTGCGCGAGCGTTCGAGCCGATGGCGTACATCAGCCGCCCGTGGCGGGTCAGTTCCAGAAACACCCAGCACAGAATGGCCACGACAACCAGAATGACCACCGAAACCGGGATCAGGTTCTCAATAAAGAAATCAAACCGGTTACGACCCAGCCACAGGAATTCCGGTGCGAATGTGCCGTTTGCGGTGGTGCCATCGGGCAGTTTCATGCCGGTGGCGATGGAACGCCCTTCAGTCGGGATGCGTTGCAACCCGATCAGCAGGAACATCATGCCCAGCGTCGCCAGCAGGTCCGGCACCTTCATTTTCACGATCAGCAGCCCGTTCACCAGCCCGATCAGCGCGCCCATTACCAGACAGGCAATGACGGCCGCAACCGCGCTCATTTCCAGCACCACCATCACATAGGCCGACAACATCAGCGCCGATGTGGCGGTTGATCCGATCGACAGGTCAAACCCGTCCACAACCAGTGTGAATGTGACCCCCAGCGCCAGAATGCCGGTGATCGCCACCGACTGGAAAATGAAAACCGCGCTATAGGGGCTAAGGAACCCGTCGGATGAAACCGAGAAAAAGATCAACAAGCCCGCCAGCAGGGTCAAAAACCCGTAACGGATCGCATAGTCCACCAAGGTTTTCTTTGGTGCCATGTCTTTGTGCGTATTCGTGCCGTCCTGCATTGTCGGTTATCCGTTCACTTGTCTATTGGTTTGTCCGTTTGTGCCGTTGGTCATACCTGCGACTTCGGCCACCACCTGTTTTACGTCCAGATCGATGTTGCGGTGTTCGCCAACGATGGCATGATCCGCCAGCACGATGATCCGGTCGGCGATTTCCAGAACCTCGTCCATTTCCGAGGCCAGAACGATGGTCGCCCGCCCCTTGGCCGTTTCGCGAATTTTCGCGCCAATGTCGCGGCGGGCCTTAATGTCGACGCCTTGAAATGGCTCGTCCAGGATCAACAAATCTGATGGCTGGCTTAACCAACGGCCGATCACCACCTTTTGCTGGTTGCCGCCTGAAAGGGTGCCGATGTCGTCCTGTTCGGACTGGCAGACGATGTTCAGATCACTGATGGTTTGTCGTGTGGCGCGGGCCTCGTGCCGGCGGTTCACGAAAGACATGGTGGAAAACCGCGCCAGAAACGGGGCGGTGATGTTTTTGGTCAGGTTGTGGTCCTGCAACACGCCATTGGTGCCGCGATCCTTGGCGCACATGAACACGCCGGTATCAATCGCGTGGCGCGGGGATTTCGGAGCGTAGGGGGCGCCCAGCAGTGACATGCTGCCGCTTGCGGGTTTCTTCAATCCGTACAGAATGGCCGCCAGTTCGGATTTGCCTGACCCAACAAGGCCGGTAATCGCCAGAACCTCGTCCGCATGGACGGTCAGGTTGATTTTGGATGTGCCTTCGCGGATTTGCAGATCGTTCAGTTCCAGCACCGGCTGACCGGCGGATTTGATATCCAGATCGACCTCGGACATCTTCTGGCCCAGCATGGCGTTTACCGCGGCCTCATAATCCAGCGGTTTTTCCTCGAATGTGCCAACGATTTCGCCATCGCGCATGCTGACAATCCGGTCGGCAATGCGGTGAATGTCGCTGGTCCGGTGCGAGATATAAAGAATGGCCACACCGGCATCGCGCAGACGGTCCAGCAGGGTGAACAGCCGCGCGGCCTCGGTTGCGGACAGGGACGAGGTGGGTTCGTCCAGAATCATCAATTTGGGTTCATGCGCCATCGCGCGGGCAATGGCGACCAATTGGCGGTCGGCCAGCGCCAACTCGTTCACCGGCTGGTTTACGTCAACATCCAGCCCCATAGATTGGGCCAGCTTGCGGGCCTTTTGCCGGATGTCGCGCCGTTTCAGGAAAAACCCGCTGCCCGGTTCCGCCAAAGTGTCCAGCATCAGGTTTGACGCCACATCCAGATCGGGAATCACCCCGTCGTTGATATTCTGGTGAACGGTAACAATTCCGGCGCGGATCGCCTCGGAGGGGGTGGTGGTTTTCAATTCTTCGCCATGCAGGCGGATTGTGCCGGTGTCCGCCGGATAAACCCCGCAGATCACCTTGACCAGAGTGGATTTTCCGGCACCATTGGCGCCCATCAGCACAGTCACTTCGCCCGAATTCAGCTCCAGATCAATGCCGCGCAGCACACGGTTTGTGCCGAACGCTTTTGCCAGTCCCCGAATTTCAACAGCAGCCTTGGACATGCTAATCCTTCCCCCAATAACGATCAATCTTATGGCGTTGTGGTCAAATGTCAATGGGCATTGACAAATGATGATCTGTTTACAATGCTACAGGGAACAAGCCTTGTTTTTTCGGGACAGGGCGATAACATCCGTTTGTGCGAAACCCTTTGAAATATAGGGGAAATGCAGGCGGTCATTGGCGATGGAGGGGACCATGTCAGAACAAAGCTCCAGTTACGAACCCTTAACAGTTGAAACGATTCCCGTGCGGTTGGGCGGGATTTCGGCGGTGACGGACCACTTGGGAACGGATATTTCCACATGGGTTGCGGACGAAGTGGGGGATGGCAACCTGAACCTTGTGTTCATCGTCAAAAGCCCCGCAGGCGCTGTGATCGTCAAACAGGCACTGCCCTATGTGCGGCTTGTGGGGGACAGTTGGCCCTTGCCGTTGAAACGGGCCTTCTTTGAATACCACGCCTTGATCCGCCAAGAGGAGCGCGCGCCCGGTCTGGTGCCGAAAATCTATTATTTCGATGAAGAACAGGCGCTGATCGTGATGGAGTTCCTGACGCCACACATCATCCTGCGCCATTCCCTGATGGCGGGCAAAAAACACGACGGGCTTGCCTCTGTGATGGGCAGGTTTGTCGGCCAGACGATGTTCCGTGGCTCGGACCTGTCGATGGACACCGCCAAACGCAAGGCCGATCTGGCGCTGTTTGCCGACAATGCCGAACTGTGCGACATCACCGAAAACCTTGTGTTTTCCGACCCTTACTTTGAGGCCGAGTTGAACCACCACACGCCGGGTCTGGATGATCTGGTGGGTCGGTTGCGGGCCGATATTGACCTGAAGGTGGCCGCGCAGGACATGAAGGCGAAATTCGCCAACAACGCCGAAACCATGCTGCACGGCGATTTGCACACCGGCTCGATCATGGTGACGGACACCGAAACCATGGTGATTGATCCCGAATTCGTCACCTATGGCCCGATGGGCTTTGACATCGGCATGTTGCTGGCCAACTTTTTTATGGCCTATTACGCCCAGCCCGGTCACGCCGAATCCGAAGGGGCGCGGGCCGAGTATCAGGAATGGATTTTGGGCGTGATCAGCGACATCTGGCGCGGGTTCTGCGATGAATTCTCGCACCTGTGGCGGACCGAGCGTAACGGCATCCTGTATCAGGCCGCATTGTTCGAGGATCAGGGCGATAATCTGGCCTCGGAACAGGCGCTTGCGGCACGGTTGAACCATATTTTTAAAGACACATTGGGCTTTGCCGGTGTCGAAATGATCCGCCGCACGCTGAGCCTGGCCCATATCGCCGAAAACGACATGATCGAGGATGAAGCGATGCGCGCCGATTGCGAGGGCAGGGGCCTTCGGTTGGGCCGCTCGCTGGCCGTGAACAGGGCGGCATTTGCAGATTTGGACAGCGTGATTTCACAGGCGCGGATGATTGGACAAAGGAAAGAGTCATGAAAGTAGGCGATAAACATTACCGTTCGATCTGGTTTGATCAGCCCAGCGGGCAGGTGCAAATCATCGAACAACGCTGGTTGCCGCATGAATTCCGCGTGGTTGACCTGAAGACCCGCGATGATTTCGTGGTGGCGATCCGCGATATGTGGGTGCGGGGCGCCCCTTTGATCGGGGCCACCGCCGCCTATGGCGTTGCCGTTCAGATGGCGCTGGACCCGTCCGATAAATCGCTGGCCGAAACATGGGACATCCTGCACGAAACCCGCCCCACCGCGATCAACCTGCGTTGGGCGCTGGACGAAATGAACGCGCTGCTAAAACCGCTGCCCGAGGGTGAACGCGCAGCAGCTGCGATGAAACGGGCGCATGAAATTGCTGACGAGGATGTTGAATGCAACCGCATGATCGGCGTGCATGGCCTTGAGATCATTCGTGAAATTGCCGCCAAGAAAAAGCCGGGCGAGGTGGTGAATATCTTGACCCACTGTAACGCCGGCTGGCTGGCCACGGTCGATTGGGGCACCGCCACCAGCCCGATGTATCACGCGGTTCAGGACGGCATCCCGATCCATGTATGGGTTGATGAAACCCGCCCGCGCAATCAGGGCGCGCTGCTGACCGCATGGGAAATGAACAGCCACGACATCCCGCATCATCTGATTGTCGATAACGCAGGCGGGCACCTGATGCAGCACGGGCAGGTCGATCTGGTGATCGTCGGCACCGACCGCACCACGGCGCATGGCGATGTCTGCAACAAGATCGGCACCTACCTGAAGGCACTGGCGGCCAAGGACAACAATGTCCCGTTTTATGTGGCGCTGCCATCGCCGACGATTGACTGGACGGTCAAGGACGGCGTGGCCGAAATACCGATTGAAGAACGCACAGATACCGAAGTCACCCATGTTCAGGGCAAACTGGCCGACGGCACAGTGACCGAAGTGCAAATCAGCCCTGATGGCACGCCGGGGGGCAACCCGGCATTCGACGTCACACCACGGCGGCTGATCACCGGCCTGATCACCGAGCGCGGCGTTTGCGATGCCTCGCCCGAAGGTCTGGCCACGATGTTCCCTGACAGGGTTCAAAAATAGGAACACCACTCACGGATCAGCCCCGCCCAACGCCGGAATTAGCGTAACAAGTGCGGGCGGGGCTGCCCCAAGGTCAGGTATTCCTCCATTGACGGGTTTTGGCTGTTTTGCCAGTTTCCCAGCAAGTTCAAGGAGGAACACCATTGTTTACATGTAAAACCATTCCCTGCATTGCCGCCGCCTGCCTGTTGCTGGCCCCGCTACCCGCAACCGCCAAAGAAGACTTGTGCAACAAGTTGCTACCACCGGAAATGGCGCTTGGCGACTACACGATGACCATTGACGAAGGTGTCTTTACCTCGCCGAAATACGGCATAAGCATCCCGATGAAAGGCAGTGTGGAGCCCGCGGAAATATCCATGAAAAACGGCGCACTTGTCCTGACATCCGTGCAAAAATTCAACGTCGAATTCCGCGTCCAGCCCACGGATATGAACGATTGGTGGGGGGATGATATGTTGAAGTCGGATCAGCTTGGTCAGGTTGATTTCCAGCTGTGTCCAACCCGCGATGCCCTGCCGCGCCTGCTGGGCGAGGGGAACGGAAGCTATGTTGATGCCGAAGATCCAAGCATTGTTCCGCACGTCAAGCTGAACATGCTGGTTTACGATGTGTCCGACGATGGTGTGTTTGCCTCGGGCCTTATGAAGGGGACGCTGAACGCCGAGGGGCAGACATTTGTGTTTACCCTGCCGGTCGAAATTGCGCCGCGTTAAAATTGGTAATGGTGATTTGCTATGAAAATCCGGTACCCGACAATAGCCACAGCAATCGCCCTGATATTACCGCTATCCGCAACCGCCAATGAGGATCTGTGCAACAAGCTGCTGCCTGCCGAAATGGCCGCTGGCACCTACACAATGACCGCCCATAACGGCACCATGACGATGATGGGTCGGACGATGGCATGGCAAGGGGGCGGATCAACGGGGACGGTTGAAATCCATCTAAAAGATAAAACGCTGGTGATGACCGGCGACAGAAATTTACGGGCCGGGTTTAAGCGCCAGTATTCCTCGATGGAGGACTGGTGGGACGAAGAATACCTGTCCAACCTGCAAGTAAGGGATGTGGACATTCAGCTATGCCCCACCAGCGAAAGCCTGCCGCGTCTGTTGGCGGACGGGACTGGATCATATTTTGAGGGCGGTCGCGGGGATTTCAAGATGGCGATCTTTGTCACCGACGTGACGGGCAAGGGCATTCGTGGCTCGGGTCTGATCCATATCTGGAACGACGATGAAGGCCGGATCGATATCCGTTACCCTTTTGATATTGATCCGAAATAGAAGTGGGGCGCCTGATGAAACCGATCCCTACAGCCGCGTTTTACCTTGTCTTGTGGTCGCTGTCCGCACCGGTTGTTGCCCAGAGCGGCGGCTATGATTTTACCGATGATCCGGACACGGGGACGGCTAGGTCAGAAGATGGCTATGATTTCACCAAAGACGAACCCGATGCAGCACCAAAAATAGACAATGGGGCACCGCTGGAAAATACCTGCGGTAATCGGGCGCAATTACTCAAGGTTATCTCGGGCGCGGGGCAGTTAACAATGGCGGCGGGGCCGGCCAATGTCACCTATTCCGGCCCCGATGGCCCCAGAAGCTATAAGGATTCAACGGTTTTCAAAGGGCCAGCGGAACTGGCTTTTGTGCAGAGCAGCGGAAAATTCATTTTTTGGTCCAAGAACGCGGTCTTGTTCATCCCGAATCTTGAGTTAAATCTGGCGCGCGGCACCAAGGTTTCGCCAGAGTGGCAGAAGGTTTTTTCAAACCCCGACTACCAAGGCATCAATCCGCAAGACCTGATGGATGCAACCGGATGCTATGATATGCTGGAACTGTTCGGGGCCGGACAGGGCACGATAAGCCGCCATGGCGGTTTCGGTGTCAGCATAAGGCTGCGTCTGGCCTTTTCACCGGATACCGCAGGGGATTTTGTCGGCAGTATGATTATGGATGGCGCGGATGACGAAGGGAAGGTCGTGCATTACGAGGTTCCCGTTTCTCTTTCACGTTAGAGGGTTCTGGATCAAACACCGGCAGCCGTCAGTACCCCCTTGGCGGTGGCCACGCTGGTCACCACATGGGTCACATAACCGCCCGCAATCGCCGCCAGCATCGGCTGCACCTTGTCGGCACCAACCGATACCAGCAGGCCCATATCCAGCCCTTGCAGTTTGTCCAGCTCCACCCCGATCATCCGGTCGTCCAGTTCGCCGGGAATGAACTGGCCTGCGGCGTCAATGAACCGGCCACATAAAACACCGGTGGCCCCGCGTTTTATATACCAGTCCAGATCGGCATGACTGGCCAAGCCGCTGCTGACAATATGGCTGCTGTGATCGCACGATCCGGCGGCAAATATCGCTTTGTTACAGTGGCTTAGGGCGTCTATTTGATCCCTGATGATTGGTTCGGCCCGTAGGCGCATGGCCAGATCGGGGTCACTTAGAACCGCAGGGGCGTGCAGGTTGATCAGTTTGGCCCCCAGCCGTTGGGCCAGATGGGCGGAGCAGATTTCGGCGGTAAACCCGTAGGGCGTGGCCATCGACCCCACCAGTTGCGACACGGTGATATGATCTGTCTGCACCTGTGGCATGGCCTCGGCCATTTCGTAGACTGTGCGCCCCCAGGACACGCCCAGCTTGTCGCCTGGCTCAAGCAGCGAAGGCAGCCATTCCGCCGCCCCGCGCGCCACCCGCAGCAGCGCGTCTTCCTCGGTGCCGGTGCCATCGGGCACCACATAAACCGCCGCCAAGCCAAAGCGTTCGCGCATTTCTTCGGCCAGCCGGTGGGTGGTGAATGCCTTGGGTGCCAGAGATATGCGGATAAACCCGCGTTCCTTGGCCTCTTGCAGGTAATTGACCACAGTGGCGCGCGATACGCCCAGATGGCTGGCAATTTCGGTCTGGTTCATGCCGTCGTGGTAATACAGCCATGCCGCCTCGATCACGATGCTTTCGCCCGTGACCTGCCCGGTGTTTCGTCTGCGCGTGACTGTTGCCATTTCTATTCCTTTTTTATATTTGACACTATATACTGACAATTGTCAAAAAGCCCTGCTTGGCGGGGTATGGATCAGAAATTACACAGGTGCATCATGGTTGCAAACCGTTGGGACGAAGTTGAAGCAAAAAAGATTGCGGCAGAGGCGGGGGCAGACCCGGCCGATCAGGATCTGGCGGTTCAGGCTTACGGCTCGCGCCTGTTGGGGGCCGATATGGCGCTGGTGCAGCATGGCGGCGGCAACACGTCCTGCAAAGTGATGCGCAAGGATTTGTTCGGTGCGGACGTAAGCGTGCTGCATGTGAAGGGCAGCGGCCATGATCTGTCGCAAATCACACCGGCGGGGATGCCGGCGGTGCGGCTGGAGCCGCTGTTGGCCCTGCGCGCGCTGGA
>CAZIDQ010000081.1:0-10958 GCA_964538015.1 uncultured Marinosulfonomonas sp. | reverse complement strand
TGGTGCCCCCACACGGACTCGAACCGCGGACCTATTGATTACAAATCAATTGCTCTACCAGCTGAGCTATAGGGGCACTCGGGGTGATTTACGCGCTGAAAACGACTCTTGCAAGCCCGAAAATCGGGAAAATTCATCAAACGGAAACCCAAACGGAAACCTATGCCCCCCTGTTGCTGCGCGCCAACAGTAAAACCGCCAGCATTCCGACCCCGATCACCAGCAAAGCCGCCGGCGAGGCCTCGCCGATGTTTTCCAATGACGCCTGCTCATACACCAGTGTCGAGAGCGTGTTGTAGTTGAACGGGCGCAACAGCAGAGTGGCGGGCAGTTCCTTGACGCTATCCACGAACACCAGCAACAGCGCCGTCATCAGCGAGCCGCGGATCATCGGAGCGTAGACTGTAAGCAATGTGCCACCCGCCGAGCGCCCCAATGATCGCGCGGCCATGGGCAGACTGGGTGATATCCGCCCCATCGCGCCGTCTGCGGCCCCCTGCGCGATGGCGAAAAACCGCACCGAATAGGCAAAAACGATGGCAAATCCGGTGCCGGTCAGAACCAACCCGATGTCCACACCGGTTGCCCATTCGACGAAATCCGCCAGCCTGTTGTCAATCGCAGCCAGCGGGATCAGGATGCCAACCGCCAGAACAGCACCGGGGGCGGCGTATCCGATGGTGGTGAAGGGCATCACCAAACGCGGCAGGCGGCGACCGGTCAGGCGCACGCCATAGACCAGAAACACCGCCGCCGTGACCGTGACCAATGCCGCCCCGCCGCCCACGCTGATCGTGTTCCACAAGGCGCGTCCAAGCGCCGGATTGGACCAGTAGTCGGTATTGCGCAGCGCATGCGACAGCATCACCCCGACGGGCAGCACAAAGCCGCCCAGAAACGGCAAGGTGCAAAACAGGGTGGCCAGCCAACCGTGCGCCCCTTGCAGCGGGATTTGCACGATCGGGCGTTTGTGGCGGGCACCCTCAGAGAAACGCTGGTTGCGGCGGCTGGTTTTCTCCAGCCCCACCAGCAGCAGCACCAGCAACAGCACAACACCTGCGATCTGGGCCGCACCTCCGGCGTTGTTGGCCTCGAGCCATGTGGTGAAAATGCCGGTGGTCAGGGTTTGCACGGCGAAAAATTCAACCGTGCCAAAATCGCTGACCGTTTCCATCATTACAATCGCCATTCCGGCGGCAATCGCCGGGCGCACCAGCGGCAGGCCCACCCGCCAGAACCGTTTCCATGGTCCGGCCCCCAGCGCACGGGCGACCTCGTAGGTGTTGCCCGATTGCTCGCGAAAGGCGCTTCGGGTCAGCAGATAGACATAGGGGTAAAGCGCCAGCGTCATCACAAGGATCGCCGCTCCGCGCGACCGGATTTCGGGAAACCAGTAATCCCGCGATGTGGTCCAGCCGAAAACCCCGCGCAACCACGTTTGCACCGGCCCCGCATATTCCAGAAAATCCACCAGCGCATAGGCCCCTACATAGGCCGGAATCGCCAACGGGAACAGCAACAGCCATTCCAGCCAGCGCGCGCCGGGAAAGCGGTACATCGCCACTAGCCACGCCGCGCCGACCCCGATCAGTGCTGCCAAAACCCCGACCGACAGCATCATCACCAGCGAATTCACCAGATAGCGTGGCAGGGTTGTGGCCAGCAGATGGGGCCAGATATTTTCGACCGGATGAAAGGCAATCCAAACCACCGAGGCAATCGGCATCATCACCAGCGCCGCAATAAGCAATGCGCCCGCCGACCATGGATCGGGCCGCCAGCCTTGCTTTTGCGCAGGTATTGCTTGAGTGTTTTGCTCGGTCATTCCGCAAGGGGTAGAGGAAACCACTGTTACTGTCCAGTTTTCAGCCTATAGTGTCGTCAGTTTTTCACGGAATCAAAGCGGATCACATGCACGTCGTCTTTCACATCGGGGCCCATTGTACGGGCGAGGACCGGCTGCTGAAATCCCTGCTGAAAAACCGCGATAGCCTGAGCCGGAACGGCACCATTGTGCCCGGCCCCAGCCGGTATCGCCGTCTGATCCGCCAAACACTGCGGACAATGGGCAACCACCCCCCTACCCCGCAAGAACAACAAGACCTGTTGGCAAAAATAACCAACGAGCCCGAAATCCGGCGTCTTGTGCTGTCAGCTGCCGATTTTCTGGCCTATGCCCCATGGGTATTTCGCCACAAAACCCTGTACGGCCAAGCCGCACAGGTGATCCCCGCCCTGACCAACCTGTTTGCCCACTCCCGCGTGGAATTTCACCTTGGAATACGAAATCCGGCCACTTTCATTCCCGCCGTTTATGCCCGCACAACCGGCTTGTCGTTTGACAAATTCCTGTATGGGGCCAATCCCAACCGGATCAAATGGTCCGATTTGATCCACACCATCCACTCGGCCAATCCCGATGCAGGCATAACCATCTGGTGTAACGAGGATTGCCCTCTTATCTGGCCAAAAGTCATGTATGGTTTGATTGGCCACACCCCGTCAGTTGCACTGCATGGCGAAACCGATCTGCTGGCCAACATCATGACCGTCGAAGGGATTCTTTGTTATCGGGAATATCTACGGGCTAATCCCCCAAAATCCGAGGCTCGAAAGCAACGCATCACCGGCGTTTTCCTTGAAAAATTCTCCATCCCGGAAAAGATTGAACAGGTACTGGACCTTCCCAACTGGACGCAGGATATGGTGGATGATTTGACCGATCAATACGAAGAAGACCTGCAGGAAATCGCCGCGATCCCCGGCGTCCGGCTGATTTCGCCATAGTGTCCGAATATGCGGCCTATCGAATATACACTTGACCGCATATGCAACCAAGTGCATACACAAAGCATGAAACAGATTGAAACCTTCCAGATGCTGGCCGATGAAACCCGCCTGCGGGCCTTGGCCCTGATGCAGACCCATGGCGAATTGTGCGTTTGCGAGTTGGTCGCAGCACTTGACCTGCCCCAGCCGAAAATCTCGCGGCATATGACGGCGCTGCGCAATGCGGGCCTTCTGACCGCGCGGCGCGATGCGCAATGGGTGTTCTACGCGCAAAACCCCGACCTGCCCGACTGGCAAAAACAGGTGATCGACGCCGCGTTGGCTGGTGTACAGACCGAACCCGTCCTGAAACAGGACACCGCCCGCCTGAAAGACATGAACAACCGCCCCGCACGCTGCGCCGCCGCCTGATGCAAGGTTAAGGAAAACACCGATGTTTGAAATATTCACCCGGCTGGCCGATTGGGTCGCCTACGGCCTGCTACGCCTTTCCCCCGACAGCCAACTGGGAAGTGCTGTGCATTTTTTCATCGAAGACGTGACCAAAATCTTTTTCCTGCTGGCAATCATCGTCTTTGCCATCGGCTTTTTCCGCTCGATGCTAACGCCCGAGCGGGTGCGCAAGGTGGTTGCGGGCCGATCCCGCGCTGTATCCTATCCGATGGCCGTCGGCCTTGGGGCGGTGACGCCGTTTTGCTCTTGCTCGTCGGTGCCGCTGTTCATCGGGTTTCTTGAGGCAGGCATCCCGCTGGGGGTGACGATGGCCTTTTTGATCGCATCACCAATGATCAACGAAGTCGCCGTTGTGGTGCTGGCCGCCGCTGTCGGCTGGAAGGTCGCGGCGCTGTATGTTGCCGCAGGGCTGACCGTGGGCATTGTCGGCGGATTGATGATCGAGGCCTTCAAACTGGAAAAATGGGTCGAGGAATACGTCTGGAAAATCCGCATGGGGGACGCGCCGCTGCAACAAGGGGCCAGCGGGTTCAAACAGCGGCTGCAATACGCATGGGGGCAGGTTAAGGAAATCGTCGGGCGGATCTGGCTTTATGTGCTGATCGGCATTGCCTTGGGGGCCGCTTTGCACGGGTTTGTGCCGCAGGAATTTTTCCTGAAATACGCCTCGGCCGACAACCTGCTGGCGGTGCCCTCCGCCGTGTTGGTCGGCATCCCGCTCTACTCCAACGCCACCGGCGTGATCCCGATTGTCGAGGCATTGATGGCCAAAGGCGTGCCCATCGGCACCGTTCTGGCGCTGATGATGTCGGTTGCGGCCATATCGCTGCCGGAAATGATCATCCTGCGTAAAGTATTGAAACCACAGCTGATTGCCACCTTTACCGGCATCCTGTTCGTCGCTTTTATCGGTGTTGGATTTCTGTTCAACGCCCTTCTGACCTAACCAAAAGGAACCTGCTTATGAAAACCTTCAAAGTGCTCGGCTCGGGCTGCAAGAAATGCGCCACCACCGCCGATCTGATTGATGCAAAGGCCAAAGAACTGGGCGTGGAAATCGCCATCGAAAAAGTCACCGATATGGGGGCGATCATGGGCTATGGCGTGATGTCCACGCCGGGCGTGGTGATGAACGAAACCGTGGTCCATTCGGGCAGCGTGCCAACCGCGCAAATGATTGCCGAATGGATAAGCGCATGAATGATCAACCACAGCTTCACAACTCGATCGTGGCGATGGTTTCGCTGGCCTCGGGTATCGCCTCGAACCACCCCGCGATGGGGCAATGTCAGCTGGAACGTCTGCGCGGATACGGCGTGCCGGAACACCAGATCGACGCGGTGATCGAAATCGCCCGCCATATCCGTGACGAGGCCGCGGAAAAGCTGGATCATGCCTTTAACGAAAAGGCAGGCGTTGCAACTGTGCCGGTGTCTGACGAAGGCGAATCCTGTGGCTGCACCCCGACCCCCAGCGGGCAAAGCTGCTGCTGAGGTAAATGTGATTTTCCTGTCGGGCAGATCGGGGTAGAGTTGCGTTTATGAGCAACCAAAACACCAGCCCCCTGCCCGACACCCCGTTCTGGAATGCCTATCGGGGCCGTTTTTTCGGAATTCTGGATTGGCAGAATGTCGACGCCTTCTGGCCGCGCCTATCCGCCACATCCGGCGACTGGTTCGTGTTTGATCCCGAACACCCCGCGCCAAAAACCGCAGCAACCGGCGCGGAACTGGCCGAAACCCTGACCCGCGCCAAAGCCCTGATCAACAGTCGCCGCGACATGTCGCATTGCGGCGCGATCTATGTGGATGATCTGGAAAATCCGGCGTTAATCAAACTGTTTGATCCCGCCGCGATGGGATCGGCCTGCAACATATCCGGTATTCCGATTATGCCGCGCTGGATCATCAGCCGGATCAGGCCGGATGATATGCCGCCACCGCCGGAGCCGGAAAAACCGTCATTGTTCAAATGGTTGACAGGTTTGGGTTAGAGCGTATCCGCCCTAGCTCATTCCCAGTGCTTCTTTATACATCTCCAGAACCGCCTCTTCCTCGGCGATGTCCTGTGCATCGCGTTTGCGCAGCGCGATCAGTTTGCGCATAACCTTGGTGTCATAGCCGCGCCCCTTGGCTTCGGCCATCACCTCTTTTTGCGCTTCGGCAAGGTCCTTTTTCTCGGCGTCCAGACGCTCGATGCGTTCAATAAACTGGCGCAATTCGTCGGCGGTTACGCGGTAGCTCATATCGGAAGAGGTGTCGTTCATCACATTTGCCCTTTGCTTGTCTGGACCCCTTCCCTAATGCGCCAACACCGCACGTGCAAGGGCTTGCCCATGGCAAATTGATCGGGTAGCGGTGGGGAAACTGTGAAAGGCGCATGAAATGGACATTCTTATCTGGGCGGGTGCTGTGGTTTCCCTGATCGGGCTGGTCGGGATTTTCTATTGCATCATGCTGGCCCTGAAAGCCAAACGCGCCAACCTGCCCGAGGAAGAAATGCGGGCCCGCCTGCAACGGATCGTGCTGCTGAACATGGCCGCATTGTTCCTGTCGATGGTCGGGCTGATGATGGTCGTGGCCGGAATTATACTGGGTTAACTATCGCCCTCGGGGGGCTCTTCCAGCGCCAGTTCCAGCGCCAGAATATCGTCGGGTACCGGCAGGCCAAGGGTTTTCATCTCGGAAATTTTCTCGCGCAGTTGCTCTTGCAGGACATGCGCATCCTCGGGCCGTTTGGCGATTTCATCCATCAACATGGTGATCGCCATTTTCAGTTGTTCAAATGCCATTTCGCCACCTCATCCGGTTGCGCCCTGACGTGATCAGGCATGCTTGGCTGCGCACACTTGACAGAACGGCGTATAGGGCAGGATATCCAGCCGTTCTTCGGTAATCTTGTCACCACAATCAACACAATAGCCGTATTCGTCTTCATCCATGCGGCGCAATGCTGCTTTGATCATACGGATTTCGGCCTGTGCAGACAATCCCATCCCCTCCAGAACCTCGTCTTCCTCGCGCTCGACAGCCAGTTCTTCCCAGTCTTTCGAGCTGTGTGAATCCAGTTCCTCGTCGATCTGTAACAGTCGTGCATCCAACTCATGCAGGCGGGCTTGAAGGGCAGCGCGCCGTTTCGAAAGATCTGCCATTGTCAGTTCTCCTTCTCGTTGAAGATATGGTAGGCGCAAAGCCCCCAACACTGCCTTGATACAGGTCAAGACCTGTGGAATCAGCCAATATCCATATCCATCGGCATGGCCGCCATCGGCATTTCGCCAATATCGACCGCAGGCAGATCATCCATCGGGGTCATTGGCAAATCCGGCAAAGCCCCTTCGCTGTCCAAATCCATCGGAGCCATGGGCATTTCACCCGAAAGATCCCCGTCCGGCAGGGCAAGGTCACCCAACGCATCCATCATCGGTTCCGGTGCTGCCCGGGGCGTGATATTCACCATGCCATCCCCACCGCCAGCAGACGTATCAGCTGTCGTGCCATCGGTAATCCGAAGCGCCCTATGCCCGTTTTGTTGCCCCAACCGTGCCTGCCCGACAATTCGTCCATCAGCGCCTTCCAGTTGCACCTCGGCAATTGCGCTTTGTGGCACCGGCACCAGATCGCCCGTTTTGAACGCAGTGGCCGCAGCCAGTGGCACCTGCGTTCGATGTAATACCGCCAGCAGTTCCACATGGCTGGCCTGCACCGTTTTTTGCAACATCTGCGCCCAGCCGTGCCCGCCATCAGCCCCGACATTCAACCGCGCACAGCCATCGGCGGGCAGCGCCAACAGCATTTCACCCTGTTTCGCCCCATCCGCCATATCCAGCGAAATGCGAAACAGCCGGTAGTCCGTTTCGTCGATTCGCAGGCCCAGCAAACGCACATTTTCAACCCGTTTGCCAAACCGGAAACCCGCCGCCCAACGTTCTGCGGCACTGCCTGCCAAATGCCCTTCAAATTCCGGCAAAACCCGATCCAGCAGTGGTCCACACATCGCACTGTCGGTCGCCGTGGCCCGCCGCGGTGTGGCTGGCGATTTCAACACCTGCCCCATGGTCTGCACCTCGATCAATGCTGCTAGGGCCTGAATGTCAAACGCCACAATGCCAAGCCCCCCTTGCGGCCCTTCCAGCAACAACAGCAACAGATCATCCGATAGTGCCGCCAGCAGCCCCAGCTGGTTCACCCGCGTTTCTGCCACGCCCTGCACCCGCAGCGCCAGCGACAATTCATCCTGCGCCGCCTTGGACAGCGCCAACCGCAGCGCCTTGGCCGGTGTCATCCCCGCCGATTCACTTTCACCGCGGCCCGCACCGGCCTTGCGTTGTAACGTGGTAAGCTGTGTTGTTTCGCCCATCTTGTCCCGTCCGGCCCAAATATTGGCCCGACCATAGCGGACTTATGGTTTAGAATTGGTTGATGCCGCACCATTCACAGGTCCATTCACCGCCAATGTCACCCGAAACGCCGCCCCGCCCTGCCCCGGCAGGTAAATCACGCTGCCGCCAAGGTTCGCCATAATTTCGCGGCTGATCGCCAATCCCAGACCGGCGCCGCCCGCCGCCCGCTGATCGCCAAGCCGCGAAAACTTCTCGAAAATCAGTGGCTGGCTTTTGGCTGGAATTCCCGCGCCGTTGTCAACAAAATCTACCTCGACGTTACCACCCTTGCGCCGCGCCCTGATCCGCAGTTCCGGCTGCTCGGCATCACAATATTTACAGGCGTTGGCAATCAGGTTGATGAACACCTGCGACAAGCGGTCAGGATCGGTCAACAACGCCACCTGTTCGCGCATAGGATCGCGGTGGATCGTCAGGCAGCCATCGCCACCGGCCGAGGTGACCGAGCGTTCAATAATATCCTGCAAATCAGCCGTTTGCATGTTCATCTCAACCTGCCCGCTTTCCAGCACGCTAAGGTCCAGCAAATCATCCAGCAGGCGGGTCAGGCGGATGGTTTCATCATGGATAATCGTGGCATATTTCGCCCGCTCGGCCGCCGTCATCCCGCCTTCGCGCATGATTTCCGAAAAAGCCCGGATCGAGGTCATGGGCGTGCGCAATTCATGGCTGATCTGGCTAAGAAACGCGTCCTTTTGCACAGACAGATCAGTCAGTTTCTCGTTCACTTCACGCAATTGCCGCGCGGTGCGCTCCAATTCAGCCGATTTGGCCTCCAGCTGGCTGGAG
This sequence comes from uncultured Marinosulfonomonas sp., assembly GCA_964538015.1. GTDB lineage: Bacteria > Pseudomonadota > Alphaproteobacteria > Rhodobacterales > Rhodobacteraceae > Profundibacter. Next base: position 2,524 of record CAZIDQ010000081.1, on the reverse strand, counting down.
TATTCCATCATCTGCGCGGTTTCATCGGCCACCGCCATCAGATCGCCCACCGAAACACTGGCCCCACCGACAATCTGGCCGATCATCGCATGGCCCGTCGCCGCCCCAACCGAACCCGCCAATTCGCGTTCCAACCGTTGCAGAAAATCGGGCGATGTATCGGGCAGATACCCCGCCTTGCCCTGCTTTGCCGCCTGTCGTGAAAACAGGCTTTGCGCCTGCTCCGGCCCCAGTATCCGTTGCGCCATCACCAGCAGGTCCTCGGCCTCGGCCATGCCGCTGACCCAGCCCTGCGCGTTCGGGTTATGGTCGAACACATTGACGAACTGCGCCCCTTGCAGGCGTTCCTGCGGACGTGGAAAACTGGCCAGCGAGACGGTGCAAAAGGCGATGGTATTCAACGCCAGGCTCCAGAACAGCGCATGCACCAGCGGATCCATTCCGCTGACACCAAACAGCGCTTGAGGGCGCAGCCAGTCAATGCCGAACGGTCCTTGCGCTAACAGGTCTGCTGATAAGATGACCGAGCCACCGAAGCTTGGCAAAAACAGCGTATAGGCCCACAGGCCAAAGCCGGTAAGCAGCCCCGTTGCCGCCCCCATCCGCGTGGCCCCGCGCCAAAAAATCCCGCCCAGCAGCGCGGGCAAAAACTGGGCCACACCAACGAACGAAATCAACCCGATTGCCGCCAGCGCCGCGCCACCACCCGACACGCGGTAATAGGCATAGCCCAGCGCCAAAATCACCGCGATCGACACCCGTCGCGCGGTCAAAACCACTTGGCGCACGTCACCCGAAACCGTTGCCCCCTGCTGGGCGACACTTAACCAGATCGGCATCACGATGTGGTTTGATACCATGGTGGACAGCGCAATCGCCGCCACAATCACCATCGAGGTTGCGCTGGAAAACCCGCCAAGGAACGACAGCATCGCCAACCCCTCGCGCCCCTGCGACAGTGGCACGGTCAGCACGAACAGGTCTGGGTTTGAGCCGGCGGGCATCAGGTCCAACCCGACCACGGCAATCGGCACCACAAACAGGCTCATCAGCATCAGATACAGCGGAAAGGCCCAGCTGGCGGTGGACAGGTGGCGCTCATCCGCGTTTTCCACCACCATCACCTGAAACATCCTCGGCAGGGTCAGGAATGCCACCGCCGACAGAAAGATCAGGCTGACCCAGCGGCCCGGCTTCAATTCCCAGCCCGCAATGGGGGACGCATCAATCCGCGCCAATATATCACCGGCCCCGTCCGCCACGCCCCAGACCACAAAGACGCCAACGGCCAGCAGGGCAAACAGCTTCATCACCGCCTCGACCGCAATCGCGGTGACCACGCCGTAGTGGCGCTCGTTTGCGTCCAGATTGCGGGTGCCGAACAGCACGGTAAACAGCGCCAGACCGGCCGCCACCCACAGCGCCGTTGCATTCAGATCGGACGCGGCCCAACCACCAGAGCGGCCCGCAAACACCGCGAATGACAGGGTGACCGATTGCAGTTGCAGCGCGATATAGGGCGTGGTGCCGATCACCGCCATCAGGGTGACGATCACCCCCAGCAGGTTGGATTTACCATAACGCGACGAAATCAGATCGGCGATGGATGTGATCCGCTGACTGCGCCCGATCCGCACCAGTTTGCGCAATATCCACCACCAGCCAACCATCACCAGTGTCGGTCCCAGATAGATGGTCAGAAACTCCAGCCCTGATCGCGCCGCATAGCCCACAGCACCATAAAACGTCCATGCGGTGCAGTAGATCGACAGGCTAAGCGTATACACCAGCGGCGAGCGCAGCCAGCCGAATTTGCCCTGCCGCGCCCGCCTGTCGGCAGCAAAGGCAATCAAAAATAGCGCCACCACATAGGCCAGACAAACCGCAATCAGGGTGTTAAAGGACAGCATCAGTCCGGCGTGTCCTGCTGTGCGTCAATCCGGCGAAGCCGCCGCGCCAGCAACATTGCCACTGCAATCAGCACCACCCAGACACCAAACAGATAAATCACCCCGACCGAGGTAAACCGTCCCCCTTCGCCGCCCCACAGGATCGGCAGGCCCAGCGCCAGAAATCCAAGGATCGGCAACAGGCGGGCCGCATCGGTGGTGCGGCGCTGGCGGTAACTTTCGCGCTCTAAAAACAACGGCTGGCGGCGCTCGCTCACGCCTGCACCAGCTCGTGAATGGCGGCCAGCACCTCTTTGTTGGAAAAGGGTTTGGTCATGAACCGGCTGGCACCCAACCGTTCGGCCATCTCGCGGTCCTTGGTCTGGCCCCGCGCGGTCAGCATCAGCACCGGCAAATCCTGCCCGCCATCCGTGCCGCGTAATTCCTGCAAAATATCATAGCCCGAGCGCCCGGGCAGCATCACATCCAGAATAACCACATCCGGCACATGACGCAGAATCGCCTCTAGGGCCGTGGTCCCGTCCGCATGGGTTGCCACAGTCCAGCCATCGCGCTTCAGTATAAAACTGATCGCCTCAATGATATTTGGCTCATCCTCGATCAGAAGAACTTTT
>CAZIDQ010000080.1:0-11175 GCA_964538015.1 uncultured Marinosulfonomonas sp. | reverse complement strand
GTTGTAATATACGTTGCCCAGACCGGTGATCCCTTGATCTTCCAGTCGTTTGGCGGGGTTCACCCGTCCAGTCATCATTTGCAAGCTCCTGTTACCGCCAATCGGGCGGTCATTGCGATGTGGAATTCGGCGCGAAAAGGCCAGCAACGCGCCGGTCAGCGTTTGGCTGACAAGGCGGTCTTAACATGGGGGTTGGTTGGAAAAACAGGGTGGTTTAGCACAGTTAGCGCAACCATTTTGTATAGTTAGCGCAACCAAAAGCATTTATTTTGGCTGGGGATGCACCTGATGTGAGACATATTAGCCATTGGTTACAGTTTTTAGGTTGAAATCGGGCTGAACAATGTGGGTGATTCGCAGTTAACTGTTGAATTGAAAAGAAAGACGCGTGATTGTATTATCAAAAATAATAAACCGAGGCAGCATAAGGAATTCCCCATGGCGAAAATCGCATTGGTGGACGACGACAGGAACATCCTGACGTCCGTCGCAATGACTCTCGAGGCGGAAGGTTTCGAGGTTGTAACCTATAATGATGGTCAGGCCGCACTGGACGGTTTTAATATCAGCCTGCCGGATATGGCCGTGCTGGATATTAAAATGCCGCGCATGGATGGCATGGATTTGTTGCAAAGACTGCGCCAGAAAACCCAGATGCCGGTGATCTTTCTGACCTCCAAGGATGACGAGATCGACGAGGTTCTGGGCCTTCGGATGGGCGCTGACGATTATGTCAAAAAGCCGTTTTCGCAACGACTGTTGGTTGAACGTATTCGTGCGCTGCTGCGTCGTCAGGAAGCAATTGAAAACAACGAAGTGGGTGATACCGAAGAAACCAAAGTGATCGAACGGGGCGATTTGCGGATGGATCCGTTACGCCACTCGGTCAGTTGGAAGGGCAATGAAGTATCATTGACGGTTACCGAATTTCTGTTGTTGCAAGCGTTGGCGCTGCGGCCAGGTTTTGTCAAAAGCCGCGATCAGTTGATGGATGTGGCCTATGATGATCAGGTCTACGTTGATGATCGCACGATCGATAGCCACATCAAGCGGCTGCGCAAGAAAATGCGCACAGCCGATGATAGTTTCTCGGCGATCGAGACCCTTTATGGCATCGGGTACAGATACAACGAAGAATGACGATTGCATCGGGGATGAGATTTTTTCGCGCCAAACCGGCAAAAAATGCGGATATCGCACTGGGCGAAGATTGGGATGGCCCCGATCAGGCGCAGGATTCCGCACTGAATGCGCGGCGCAAAACCCGTGGGTTTGTTTCGATCAACCGGTCCCCGCTTGCCCGCAAGATAATCACCTTTAATCTGATTGCGCTGATCATCCTTGTGGCTGGCGTTCTATACCTGAACCCGTTTCGCGACAGTCTGGTTTTTCAGCGCGAACGGGGTTTCGTGGTAGAAGCCGGATTGATCGCGGATGTGGTCGAAGCACAAATAGCAGCAAATGGCGCATCGGATTTGTCCGATCCGGTCGCTATTTCAGAAATTTTATCCGGTCTGGATTTGCCCGCCGATGTAGAAGTGTTTGTCTTTGATCAGTTGCAAACCTTGGTTGCGACATCCCACGGTCAAACTCAGCCTGATGCATTACCCGTTGACGGGCTTTCCAAAGACAGCCGTAGCACGATGATTACAGATTTTCTAAACTCTGTATGGGAAAAAACAGCGGGTTTATTGGCGCCCAATAGCAGGGTTGCTCAGGAAAGCATTCCGGAGTCTATGGCGCGGCAGCTGATTGCGGGTGCTATTCAAGGATCTGTTCAGATCAAAACCGGGCATGATCCTGATGGAAACACGATTTTTTCTGTGGCTGCTCCGGTGATTCTGGGGGAAACCCCGATTGGGGCCATCGCCGTAACCAGCGCCGCCGGCGAGATTGACTATCTGGTGCGCACCGAACGCGAGCAGGTTTTGCAGATGTTCGTAATTGCCATTCTGGTTTCGATCGGGCTTAGCCTTGTATTGGCGTCGACGATTGCCAATCCGCTGTCCGATCTGGCAGCGGCGGCTGAATTGGGCCGCGACAAGGATGCGCGCAAGTTGAATCCGGGGCGTATCCGCATACCTGATCTTACGGCGCGACCTGATGAAATCGGCCGGCTTTCCGTGGCGTTGCGCGGGATGGTTGCCGCGCTTTATGACCGGATTGATGCCAACGAACAATTTGCCGCCGATGTGGCGCATGAAATCAAGAATCCGTTGGCATCCTTGCGATCTGCCGTAGGTACGTTGCGTATCATTAAAAAGGACGAACAACGCGGCAAGCTGCTGGATGTTGTCGAACACGATGTCCGCCGTCTGGACCGGTTGGTCAGCGATATTTCCAATGCTTCGCGACTGGACAGCGAATTGGTGAAAGAAGAAGAAGAGAACTTCAATCTGCTGCAGACCGTGGCAAACATCAGTGAATATCTGGGGCAGGACGCAGGCAAAAAAGGTATCGACCTGATATCGGATCTGCCCGCCGAACCTATCGTTATTCAAGGGCTGGAAGCACGGCTGGCGCAGGTATTCGTCAACTTGATTACCAACGCAATTTCCTTTTGCGAAGAAGGCGATGCAATCCGCGTTTGGGCGCGACGGCGGGAAAACCGGATTTTGGTGGTGGTCGAGGATACCGGCCCCGGTATTCCGGATCAGGCGCTACACAAGGTGTTCAACCGGTTCTATTCCGAACGTCCCGCAGAACACTACGGCAATAACTCGGGTCTTGGCCTGTCGATATCAAAGCAGATCATCGAAGCCCACGGCGGCGTTATCTGGGCCGAAAACATCCGCCCGACCGAGGCCGATATCACGTCCGAACCGCTGGGCGCGCGGTTTGTCGTGGGCCTTCCGCTGTAAAGGAGTGTGATGTGATCGCCCCCCAAGATGGCACAAAGGTGGTTCATGCCTCGTGTGTTGCGGTTGACGGGCGGGCTGTTCTGGTCATCGGTCCTTCGGGTTCGGGGAAATCGGCACTTTGTTTGCAGTTGCTGGCGCTGGGGGCCACGCTGGTGGCTGATGACCGCACAGTTTTGCAATCCGGTGAAAGCGGCGTTCTGGCCCGCAGCCCAGAAACGATTGACGGTTTGATCGAGGCCCGCGGAATTGGTCTGCTGGCCGCCGCCAGCTGCGTTGCGCGTGTTGCGCTGGTTGTTGACCTGGAACAGGTCGAAACAGACCGCCTGCCGCCGCACCGCACCTACAATTTACTTGGCCAAAAAGCCCCCTTGCTGCACAAAGTAGAAGCTGCGCATTTTCCTGCAGCGATTCTTCAATATCTAAAAGGCGGGCGAAGCGCATAATATGACGGCCAGCAATCAATCGACACCTAAAACAAGCGACCAGCGCGTTGTGCTGGTTACAGGCCCGTCGGGTGCGGGCCGCTCCACCGCGATCAAGGTGTTGGAGGACGTCGGCTATGAGGCAATTGACAACCTGCCCCTGTCGTTGCTGCCGCGTCTGCTGGATGGACCACCAATTGGCCATCCGCTGGCGCTGGGCATTGATGTGCGTAACCGTGATTTCAGCACCGCCGCGTTGATCGAGGTGATAGAAAGCCTGTCCATCGCCGAAGGGCTGAAGGTTGAACTGTTGTATCTGGATTGCAGTACCGATGTTCTGGTACGCCGTTATTCCGAAACCCGCCGCCGCCATCCGTTGGCACCGGCTGAATCCCCGATACAGGGGATTGGGCGGGAAATGGATTTGCTGGTTCCGATCCGCGCGCGTGCCGATGTGTTGCTGGATACATCCGACCTGTCCCCGCATGATTTACGGGCTGAGGTTGAACGCTGGTTCGCCCCCGAAACCGGTCAGCGGCTGGCGGTTTCGGTGCATTCCTTTTCCTACAAACGCGGGGTGCCGCGCGGGGTGGATATGATTTTCGACTGCCGCTTTTTGAAAAACCCCTATTGGGAAGAAAGCCTGCGCCAGTTTGACGGCCGCGACAAGGAAGTCGCGGATTACATCGCCACTGATCCGCGGTTTGATGCGTTCTTTGGCAAGGTTCTGGACCTGACCGAAATGCTGTTGCCCGCCTATATGGACGAGGGCAAGGCGCATCTGTCGATCGGGTTTGGCTGCACCGGGGGTCAACACCGGTCGGTTGCCGTGGCGGAAAAGCTGGTGAAGGCCCTTGCGCACAAGGGTTGGCAGGTATCTATTCGACACAGGGAAATGGAACGACGGGCCCAGAACGGGCCTGCAAGCAGTCGGGGTAGCAAATCGTGATCGGCATTGTGATTGTCGCGCACGGGGGATTGGCCAGAGAATATCTGTCCGCTGTCGAACATGTTGTCGGCAAACAGAAGGCTGTGCGGACCATTGCCATTGATAACAACTGTGACCGTGAGCGCAAAAAAGGCGATATTCGCGCTGCGGCTGACGAAGTGGATTCAGGTGACGGGGTAGTGGTGGTGACGGATATGTTTGGTGGATCACCCTCAAACCTGTCACTGGGGGCCTGTTGCAAAAAAGATCGCAAGATCCTGTTTGGCGCAAATCTGCCGATGTTGGTCAAACTGGCCAAATCGCGCGACAAACCGATTGACGACGCCGTGTCAGCCGCCCTTATAGCAGGACGAAAATATATAGATTGTATTGACGGAACAGATGGATAGCCCCTTATGAGCAACCGCCAGACAATGAAAATCGTCAATGAAAAGGGCCTGCACGCGCGGGCCTCGGCCAAACTGGTGGAAATGGTCGAAACCCATGACGCCAGCGCCGAAGTATATAAGGACGGGATGAGCGCATCGGGAGATTCGATCATGGGTCTTTTGATGTTGGCAGCCTCGGTTGGAACCTCTATTGAGGTTGAGACCAGTGGTCCCGAAGCCGACAAACTGATGGATGCGCTAACAGCGCTGGTGGCCGACCGTTTCGGCGAAGATATGTAATGTGACTGGAAAACCCTTGGTGGATAGTTCGCAAGATAAACAGGCGGGACACGATCCCGACTATGTGCCCTACAAGCGGCAGAAATTGTCCTACGCCAATACCTTCAAGAATCCGTTCAAGGTGCTGGTTATCCGGGCAATGGAATGGGGCACCGGAAAGATTCCGCTGCTGCGCCTGATCCGCAAGTTCGAGCAAGAAGGCGTGGTCAGCGGCCAGCCGTTTTTCACCCGCGCCCTTCAGCTGATGCAGATTGATGTGGCAACCCCTGAAGAACAGATCGCCAAAATCCCGCCCACCGGCCCGATGATTGTGGTGGCGAACCACCCGCATGGTTTGGTCGATGGTCTGGTTCTGGCCGAATTGATTGGCAAGGTGCGCACGGATTACAAAATCCTGACCCGCAGCCTGTTGACTGGCATCCCCGAGATTGAAAAATTCATGTTGCCTGTGGCCTTCCCGCACGAGGAAAATTCGCAACGCCTGAATATCAACATGCGCAAAGAGGCGATGGCCCATCTGAAAGACGGCGGCGTGATTGTGCTGTTTCCGGCGGGTGTGGTGGCGTCCAGCAAAACCCTGTTCGGTCCCGCAATCGAGGCTGAATGGAACCCTTTTACTGCCAAAATGATCCTGCGATCAGGTGCAACCGTGGTGCCGATTTTCTTTCCCGGTCGCAACACGCGCACCTATCTGATTGCCAACCGCATTTCGGCGACAATCCGTCAGGGGCTGTTGCTGCACGAGGTGGTGAAGGCGCTGAAAAAACCGCAAGCACCGATCATCGGCGAGCCGATCTCTGCCGAGGAAGTGGTGGAGTGGTCCAAAGACCCGCGCGGATTTATGGCGTGGTTGCGTGATAAAACGCTGGCGTTAAAGCCAAAGGTCTAGCGCGTCGGCACCGGCGTTTCGCCGCGATAATCGTAAAACCCGCGGCCCGATTTGCGGCCCAGCCAACCGGCTTCGACGTATTTGGTCAACAGCGGGCAGGGGCGGTATTTTGTATCGGCCAGCCCGTCGTGCAATACGTTCATAATCGCCAGACAGGTATCCAGCCCGATAAAATCGGCCAGCTCCAGCGGGCCCATTGGGTGGTTGGCCCCAAGCCGCATGGATGTGTCGATGGATTGCACCGAACCGACACCTTCATACAGGGTATAAACTGCCTCGTTGATCATCGGCATCAGGATGCGGTTCACAATAAAGCCGGGGAAATCTTCGGCGGTGGCGGCGGTTTTTCCCAGCCGGTCTACTACAGCGTGACAGGCATGAAAGGTTTCCTCGTCCGTAGCAATGCCGCGGATCAGTTCGACCAGTTGCATCACCGGCACGGGGTTCATGAAATGAAACCCCATGAATTTTTCCGGCCGGTCCGTGCGCGACGCAAGGCGGGTGATCGAAATGGAGGATGTGTTCGAGGTCAGCAATGTATGAGGCTGAAGATGCGGGATCAGGTCCTCGAAAATCGCGGTTTTGATCGACTCGCGTTCGGTCGCGGCTTCGATCACCAGATCAGTCTGGCCAAGGTCGGGTAGCTTTAGCGTGGTTTTGATGCGGTTAAGGGCTGTCGCTTTGTCTTCGGCCGAAATTTTTTCACGGCTGACCTGACGTTCCATGTTGCGATCAATCAATGCGCGCGCCTTGTCCAGCGCCTCGCTTGACATGTCGGCCATAAGGATATCATAGCCCGCCAAGGCGCAAACATGGGCAATCCCGTTGCCCATCTGACCCGCGCCGACAATACCGATTTTCTGAACTTCCATAGCATACCTCGTCACTGCTTGGGGCGACTTTACGGCGTGCATGCAGGGGGGGCAAGGCGCTAAAAATTACGGCAAATTGTTAGCTTAGTCATTTGGAAACTCCTTTGCGCGAATCTGTCTCTGGGTGAATCGAAATAAGGGGTGGGTGGTATGACCTATTTAAATCTGGGCCAGTGTGGCCTTGACTATTATCCGTGCAGATACGGAAAATCCAAACTGCTGTTTCGCGGTCCGCGTCGGGATATGACGGGGGATTATATTGCGATGGTTGGCGGCACGGAAACCTATGGTAAATTCCTTGAGCGGCCGTTTCCGGCGTTGATCGAATCTGCGTTGGGGGTGGAAACCGTGAATTTTGGATGCGTCAACGCGGGGGTAGATGTGTTCGCAGGCGAAGCCGCCATGATCGGGGCATGCAGAAATGCACGGGTAACGGTGGTGCAGGTGGTTGGGGCGCAGAATATGACCAACCGGTTTTACGCCGTGCATCCGCGCCGCAATGACAGGTTTCTGCGGGCGTCGGCCCTATTAAAAGCCATCTACAACGAGGTGGATTTTGCCGAGTTCAGTTTTACCAAACATTTGCTTAGCGTGTTGCAATCCCTGTCACCGGAACGGTTTGCCGTGGTGCGGGAGGAATTGCAGGCCGCGTGGGTGGCGCGCACCAAGTTGCTGATCAGCAAGATCGAGGGCAAGACCATTCTGCTATGGTTTGCTGACCGCGCGCCCGAGGATGATTCTGCGGGTGGGCTGGGTCGTGACCCTTTGTTCATAGACCGTGATATGATCGAAGCCATCCGCCCATGCGTGTCCGAAGTGGTCGAGGTGGTGCCAAGTGCGGCTGCTTTGGCCGCAGGGACAGACGGGATGATGTATTCGGCCATGGAAGAACCTGCCGCGAGGGAATTGATGGGGGTCGCGGCACATGAAGAAGTGGCGCAGGCGTTGGCCGCGCCACTAAAACGCTTGATATAAAAAAGGCCCACCAAATAGGCGGGCCTTTGTAATCGTGCCGAGTGCTGGTTTACAGCGCGTCGATCAAGGCCGGTACGGCATCGAACAGGTCTGCAACCAGACCGAAATCGGCAACCTGGAAAATCGGTGCCTCTTCGTCCTTGTTGATGGCAACGATGATTTTGCTGTCTTTCATACCGGCCAAATGCTGGATCGCGCCGGAAATACCAACAGCGATATACAATTCAGGTGCAACCACCTTGCCGGTCTGGCCAACCTGCCAGTCGTTCGGGGCATAGCCGGAATCAACCGCCGCACGGGACGCACCAACGGCAGCGCCCAGTTTATCAGCCAGCTTTTCGATCAGCGCAAAGTCGTCTTCGGACCCGACACCACGGCCACCGGAAACCACGATACCGGCCGAGGTCAGCTCGGGACGGTCGCTTTCGGCTACCTTGTCTTCGACCCATTCGGACAGGCCGGGGTTGGCAACAGCGGCAGCGCTTTCTACAGCGGCAGAGCCACCTTCGCCAGCGGCGTCAAAGGTTGTGGTCCGCACAGTGATGACTTTTTTGCCATCAGTGGATTTCACCGTCTGGATCGCATTGCCCGCATAGATCGGGCGTTCAAACGTATCGCCATCAACAATGCCCGAAATATCGGTGATCACCATCACGTCCAGCAGTGCTGCAACCCGTGGCATCACGTTTTTCGCGGTTGCGGTTGCGGGGGCGACGATGTGGTCATAATCGCCAGCCAGCGCCACGATCAGATCGGCAACCGGTTCGGCCAGATCATGACCATAGGCGGCATCATCGGCGCATAGCACCTTGGCCACGCCGTCCAGTTTTGCAGCCGCATCGGCCGCGCCGGAACACCCGGCACTGGCGCACAGGATGGTCACATCGCCCAGCATTTTCGCGGCGGTCAGGGTTTTTGCAGTTGCATCAACAGCCAATTCGCTGCCGTTCACTTCTGCCAACAAAAGTACAGCCATCAGAGTGCCCCCGCTTCTTTAAGTTTCGCAACAAGTTCGGCCACATCTGCCACCTTCACACCCGCAGCGCGGGTGTCGGGCTCACCGGTTTTCACAACGGTCAGGCGCGGGGTGACATCGACGCCGTAATCGGCGGCGGTTTTTTCATCCAACGGCTTTTTCTTGGCCTTCATGATGTTTGGCAAGCTGGCGTAGCGCGGCTCGTTCAGGCGCAGATCAACGGTGATGATGGTTGGCATCTTGACCTTGATCGTCTGCAAACCGCCGTCTACCTCGCGGGTGACGGTGGCGTGATCGCCGTCGATGTCTACTTCGGAGGCAAAGGTGGCCTGCGACCAACCCAGCAATGCCGACAGCATCTGGCCGGTGGCGTTCATGTCGTTGTCGATTGCCTGTTTGCCGGCCAAAACCAGTTCGGGCTTTTCTTCGTCCACGATGGCCTTCAGGATTTTGGCAACTGCCAGCGGTTCGATATCCTGATGCACATCGTCAGCGGCAACAACCAGAATGGCACGGTCAGCGCCCATGGCCAATGCGGTGCGCAGGGTTTCCTGAGATTGCTTGACGCCGATCGATACGGCCACCACTTCTTCGACCTTGCCCGCTTCGCGCAGGCGGATCGCTTCTTCTACCGCGATTTCGTCGAACGGGTTCATCGACATTTTGACATTGGCGAGATCAACACCCGTGCCGTCCGCTTTGACGCGAACCTTCACGTTGTAGTCGATCACGCGCTTGACTGGCACTAGCACCTTCATCAGCGTATCTCTCCTAAAATGGCCGCCCTGCAGGACGGGATTCTCTAAGCTCTCTGGAGTTTGTTAGCCGAGAGAGACGCAGGAAAACAGAGCAAAATCGACATGAACCGTTATGACGACGCCGCGTTTTGTGTTTTTTGGGGAATTAACGGTTGGCGCCGGGCACCCAAAGCACATCTTTTGCGCCGTTTTCGTTGGCAACGCGGCTGGCAACAAAGAACCAGTCGGACAAACGATTGAGGTATTTCACCGCCGCAGGATTGACAGATTCGGTGGTGGCCAGTTCCACGGCCATACGTTCTGCACGCCGCGATACGGTGCGGCACAGATGCAGGTGCGCCGCCAGCGGGCTGCCACCGGGCAGGATGAAGGACCGCAGGGTGGCAAGGTTGGTGTTCATTGCGTCGATCTCGCCCTCCAGCCGTTTGACCTGTGATGCCGCCAGCCGCAGAGGCGGGTATTCGGCGTCTTTGTCCTTGTCCATTTCCGGGCGGCACAGGTCGGCCCCCAGATCGAACAGATCATTCTGAATCAGGGCCAGCATATCGTCCATGTCGCCATTGGCGTGCAGGCGGGCAAGGCCGACGGTGGCGTTCACCTCGTCCACAGTGCCATAGGCCGCCACGCGCGGCGAGGTTTTTGGAACGCGGGTGCCATCGCCCAACGCGGTTTCGCCGCCGTCACCGGTTTTGGTGTAGATTTTGTTTAGAACGACCATGACCTAGCCTTTGCTACGAAGATAGAGAAACAGCAACAACAGCGCCACGGCAATGGCCTGCGCATAGATGCGATAGCGCATCAGCCGGTTGGCGTGTTTGCGGTTGAAATCGCCCCCTTTGGCAAAACCGCCAATGCCCAGCGTCAGGATGAACACCACAACCAGACAGGCAGCAGCGAGGGTTAGGAACAGGGGGTCTTGGAGCATGTCGTGTTTCCTTATGCTGCGGGTTTAGCCCTTTAGCAGGATCCAGTCAAAGGCGCGGGTCGACAGGATGCGGCGCAAGAAACCCGATAGATAGGTCGGAACGGTAACATAGTAACGCGGTTTGGGGCGTTTGGATTCCAGCGCGTGGATCAGTTTTTTCGTCACCGCCGAAGGGGGCAGTTCGAATTTATCAGGTTCACCACTGGTATCATACAGGCGCGGGCGCAGGCCGAATTCGTATAATTTTCGCAGGGCGGAATTTTCCCAGTCGATCCATTTTTCAAAATGCGGCTGGGCGTTGACGCGGATTTTTGTGGTGATCGGACCGGGTTCGATCAGGATCACATCAATCGGCTGGTTGTGCATTTCCAGACGTAACACATCTGTTAACCCTTCCAGCGCGAATTTGGTCGAGACATAAGCCCCGCGAAACCGCAATCCGGCCAGCCCAAGAACAGAAGAACAATTGATAATGCGGCCGTGCCCCTGTGCTCGCATCGCCGGAATCACCTGATTGGTCAGATCGTGGTAGCCGAACAGATTAACCTCGTAAATCGCGCGCAGGGCATCACGCGGCAGATCCTCAAGGGCGCCGGGGATGGCGTAGGCACCGTTGTTATATAGTGCGTCCAAGGTGCCGCCAGTGCGCGACAGGGTTTCGGCAACGGCGGCTTTGATTGACGCCTCATCGGCGTAATCCAGAACAAAGCTTTCCAGCCCTTCGCTACGCAGGCGTTCGCAATCGGATTCCTGACGGCAGGTTGCAAACACCCGCCAGTCGCGTTTGTGCAACGTGTGCGCCGCGTCATACCCGATGCCCGAAGAACAACCGGTGATTAGAATGGATTTTTCGCGCATTTCCCTGCCTTGAAACTGTTCT
>CAZIDQ010000079.1:5561-11296 GCA_964538015.1 uncultured Marinosulfonomonas sp. | reverse complement strand
ATTTTGCCAACATCCATTTCCCTTTTGGGAAAAACGCGTGAAACGCAAAGGCGAACATCACGTCATGTGGCACATCGCGCCCCTTGGCGTCGCGCACCCGCACTGTTCCAACGTCCTTGCCCTTGCCGATCCGCCGCGTGTCCAGCGCCGAGGCCTGCCCCGACGCCCAGCTGATCACCAGCCCCGCCTCGCGCACTTCGCCCTCATCGCTTAACCGGTTCATCGGCCAGGCCCGCTTGCCGACCCGCACCACACGCATCAGGGGCGGAATGCCGTGCGGTGGCATTTCGCCGTTGAACAAAAAGGGCCGCGTTGAACTGTCATAGCTGACATAAGGGTTCTGGCCGTAACTGCGGCCCCAATCGGGCTCATCCATCACCAGACCATCGGGATTGCGGGTGGTAAACTCGCCCCAGCTTTCCATCCAGCTGGGCAGTTGTTTCAGCACTTTGCCCTTGTTTGCACCGACAATGCCGGTGCCAATGGCCTGTTGCCACCAGCTCTCGGTCTGTTTGTCATACATCACCATATCCGAATTGCGCAGCTTGCCCGATACGCCAAAATCCAGCACCTTGCCACCAACCCGCCGATCAAACACCATGCCCGAATTGCACAGCGGGCAGAAGGTGATCGCCACCGGCACGCCGCCAACAATATCGTTTACAATCTCGTGCCAGAGCAGATAACGGATCGGATAGGCGCGCGGTGTCTGGCCTTTGATTTCAACGGTGATCACTGGCTCGCGTGGATCAATGCGGGTTTCGGATGAAACCTTGCGTAATTTCGGACTGCTGATCGCCGGTATCCCGTCCTTGGGTGGGCCACCCGACAGGATTTCGCTCCAGTCTGTCACGCTGCTGCGGGAAAAATCGGTGTTTGGCCACTCGGATTTCCAGCGGTCCGGATTGGCACTGGCCATGGTGGCAAGCGCGGCAACAACGGCTGCAATCAATGGGAATATGCGTAAATGGCGGCGCATCTGTCATCCTCCTTGTTGGGGTGGGTGCAGGATGCCAGAGGGGCCGGTGCAGCGATAGGCCCCCTCACGGTGGTTTGAAGGGGCGTGCGTCGGGCCAGCCCCTTCAAATGATTATTCGTCAGTAACGGTGACTTTCGCCATATAATCAGGACCCAGAACCAGACCATTCTGGTTCTTGTCACCCAGCTTGATGTTATACAATGTCTCCAGCCCGTCGACCATGCGACCAACCACTGTATACTGACCGTTCAGATGCTTGGCAGGACCGAACATGATAAAGAACTGGCTGTTGGCCGAATCCGGATTGGTAGAGCGCGCCATTCCCACTGTGCCCAGTTTGAACGGCACGTTGGAAAACTCGGCCTTCAGGTCCGGCATATCCGAAGCCCCCGTTCCGGCACTGCTGATGTCGCCCCCCTGTTTGCCAAATTGCACATCCCCCGTCTGGGCCATGAATTCGTCAATCACACGGTGGAAAACAACGCCGTCATAGGCACCGGATTTGGCCAAGGCGATCATCCGTTCAACATGCGCCGGTGCAACATTCGGCAACAGATCGATCACCAACGCGCCTTTGGGGGTGCCGTCGCTGGACGCGACTTCGATCACCAGATTGGGACCGGGAGTATCTTCTGCCAATGCTTTGCCATTGGCACCATCATAGAGGAAAAACGCCCCCCAGATGGCCGCACCAATGGCAAGCATAACAACAGGAATTTCAAATCCCTTAAGCATCGGCGGCCACCTTCATGCTGACAATCCGGTCGGGGTTCATCGGCGGCTCGCCACGGGCGATTTTATCAACAAGGTCCATGCCATCCGTGACCTGACCGTAAACGGTGTATTGGCCGTTCAGGAAATCATTGGCACCAAAGTTGATGAAAAACTGGCTGTTGGCGGAATCAGGGTTTTGCGAGCGCGCAGCCCCGATGCTGCCACGGGCGTGGGGTACTTTGGAGAATTCAGCAGGCACATTCGGCAGATCCGACGCGCCGGTACCAGCGGCCCGCAGATTGAAATTCTTTTCCATATTGCCGTTGGCGACATCACCAGTCTGGGCCATGAAGCCGTCAATCACACGGTGGAAACAGACATTGTCATAGGCACCGGAACGGGCCAGCGTTTTCATCCGCTCAACGTGCTTAGGCGCAACATCGGGCAGCAGTTCAATCGTTACTGTGCCGTCTTTTAGTTCCAGCAGGATGGTGTTTTCGGGGTCTTTTATATCGGCCATGTCAGGCGCTCCTGTGTTGCATTGTTCATTCGGGGCGAACCTATTCGGGATGGCGCGGTTTTTAAAGGGGCAATACACTGTGCCACATTGACCCTTCATCTGTGATAAGGTTCTGTGGGGGCAGAAACGGCGCAAAACCCAACGGAGGTCTGGCATGGGCTGGAATACACTCGACGATATCAATCTGGATGGAAAAACGGTTCTGGTACGGGTCGATATCAATGTGCCCGTCAAGGATGGAGTCGTCACAGACGCCACGCGGATTGACCGCATTGTGCCAACGATCAAGGATATTCAAGCCGCCGGTGGCAAACCGATTCTGATGGCGCATTTTGGCCGCCCCAAAGGCAAGGTGGTGCCGGAATTGTCGTTGCGCGTCACCCTGCCCGCGCTTGAAAAGGCCTTTGGCCAGTTGGTAAACTTTGCCGACGAATCCGAAGGCAAGCGCGCCGGTGCTTGGATCAACGAAATGAACCCCGGTGACATCCTGTTGCTGGAAAACCTGCGGTTCCATCCGGGCGAAGCGGCAAATGATCCCACTTTTGCCGCTGAACTGGCCAGCCTTGGCGATGTTTACTGCAACGACGCCTTTTCAGCCGCCCACCGTGCCCATGCCTCGACCGAGGGCATCGCCCATTTACTGCCCGCCTGTGCCGGCCGATTGATGCAAACCGAACTGGGCGCGCTTGAATCCGCTTTGGGCCACCCCGAACACCCTGTTTGCGCTGTGGTTGGCGGGGCCAAGGTTTCGACCAAGCTGGACCTACTGGGCAATCTGGTGACCAAGGTCGACCATCTGATCATCGGCGGCGGCATGGCCAACACATTTCTGGCCGCACAAGGCATGGATGTTGGCAAATCGCTGGCCGAACACGAAATGAAGGATACTGCGCTGGGAATTTTGGTCAAAGCCAAGGACGCAGGCTGCGAAATCATCCTGCCGACCGACATTGTAGTCGCCCGAGAATTCAAGGCAAACGCCGATTACGAAGTCCTGCCCGCCAATGCCTGCCCGCCGGACGCGATGATACTGGACGCCGGACCGGATACGGTTGCTAAAATCACAACGGTGATCGAATCCTCCAAAACCCTGATCATGAACGGCCCGCTTGGCGTGTTCGAAATGGCCCCGTTCCACGCCGCAACTTTTGCCATGCTGTTTGACATCGCCAAACAGACCAAGGCAGGCGCGCTGGTTTCGATTGCGGGGGGTGGCGATACCGTGGCGGCGATCAATGCGGCGGGCTATGCGGATGATTTCACCTATATCTCGACCGCCGGTGGCGCGTTTCTGGAATGGATGGAGGGTAAAACCCTGCCCGGTGTCGCCGCGCTGGAAGGAACCTAAATTTTTAGGGCTGATAGCGCCAACAGCATTGCACACCACCGTATACCTTTATAGAGCAGTGGGTATTCTCTGCTGCTCTTGAAAGGATTTCGCCATGAAAGCGACACGGATTGTCCAGAAAATTTTATCGAATTACGAGGCCGACTGCCCCGGTGTAAAGGCCAACCTTTGCCGTATCCTGATGAACGGCAAACTGGGCGGTACCGGCAAGATGATCATCCTGCCTGTTGACCAGGGGTTCGAACATGGTGCCGCGCGCTCTTTTGCGCCCAACCCTGCCGCCTATGATCCGCATTACCACTACCAGCTGGCAATTGACGCAGGCCTGAATGCCTATGCCGCGCCTTTGGGCATGCTGGAAGCGGGCGCCGACACCTTCGCGGGGCAAATCCCGACGATCCTGAAGGCCAACTCGGCCAACTCGCTGATCCCTTCCGAGGCCGTCAAAGACCAAGCCATCACCGCTTGTGTTGACGACGCCTTGCGCATCGGGGCCTCCGCCATCGGCTTTACCATCTACCCCGGATCCTCTCAGGGGCTGGAGATGTTCGAGGAAATCTCGGCCATGCGCGAGGAAGCTGCGGCCAAAGGCATCGCAACCGTGATCTGGTCCTATCCGCGCGGCGAAGCACTGGACAGCGACGGCGAAACCGCGATCGACATCGCCGCCTATGCCGCGCAAATCGCGGCGCTTTTGGGGGCGCATATCATCAAGATCAAACTGTCCACCGATCATTTGTCCCTGCCCGCTGCCAAAAAGGTGTACGAGGACGAAAAGATCGACATCGCAACCCAAGCCGCCCGTGTGAAACATTGCATGGACGCCAGCTTTGCCGGTCGTCGCATCGTGGTCTTTTCCGGCGGCTCGAAAAAGGGTGCCGACAGCGTTTATGACGATGCCCGCGCCATTCGCGACGGCGGCGGCAATGGTTCGATCATCGGGCGCAACACCTTCCAGCGCAGCCGCGAAGACGCACTGGCGATGCTGGGTAAACTGGTCGACATCTACAAAGGCAAGGCCTGACCGACTGCGGGCTCGCCCCGCCAAGCGGACCACCAAAACAGCAACCCTCTGGCCCAGCCAGAGGGTTTCCTTGTGAATAGAGTCCAATAAGTCACAGGTATCGCGGGAAAATACCGCCGAGTGGCGAATCAGGGGATTCACAAATCCGTTGGCATGTGCCATTGTATCCAAAGCCGCATCAAGACGGCATTTCGAGGCAAGGCATTATGATTATTCAACGCAAACGTCCGGCAATCGGTGGAGTCCTGTATTTCGGCTTTACCTTTGCGCTTGGCCTCTATTTCGCCTTTGCCGCCATTCAAGGCGACTACGGGTTGTTCCGCCGTATCCAGATCGACGCCGAAGCCGATGCCCTGCGCAGCGAGTTGGCAAGCCTCAGCGAACATGTGCAACGGATAGAAAACAAAACCCACCGCCTGTCGGATGAATTTCTGGATCTTGATCTGTTGGACGAACAGGCCCGCAGCGTATTGGGAATGCTGCGCGCCGACGAAATCGTCATCCGCTAAAATCTTTACTCGCACTTCTTGCCGGTTTGTTATAGAATATAGTTTAACACTAAACTACTTAGCAAAACGCGAGGGCCTCCCCCTATGGCAGCCAAGAAACCTTCAAAGAAATCAAATGTTTCCAAGGATGAACTGCTAAAGTTCTATCGCGAGATGCTGTTGATCCGTCGATTCGAGGAAAAGGCGGGCCAGCTATATGGCATGGGTTTGATCGGCGGGTTCTGCCATCTTTACATTGGCCAAGAGGCCGTCGTTGTCGGGCTTGAGGCCACCACCAAAGAGGGCGACAACCGCCTGACATCCTACCGTGATCACGGCCATATGCTGGCCTGTGGCATGGACCCCAAAGGTGTGATGGCCGAACTGACCGGCCGCGAGGGCGGCTATTCCAAAGGCAAGGGCGGCTCGATGCATATGTTCTCGAAAGAGGCGCATTTTTATGGTGGGCACGGCATTGTCGGCGCACAGGTGCCGATTGGTGCGGGGTTGGCCTTTGCAGATAAATACAAGGGCAACGACAACGTCACATTCACCTATTTCGGCGATGGTGCGTCGAATCAGGGACAGGTTTACGAAACCTTCAACATGGCGTCGCTATGGAAACTGCCGGTGATTTTCGTGATCGAAAACAATCACTACGC
>CAZIDQ010000079.1:1650-5461 GCA_964538015.1 uncultured Marinosulfonomonas sp. | reverse complement strand
GCCCGCGAAAGCCCCGAACCGGCGCTAAGCGAATTATGGACAGACATCTACGCTGACGCGTAACCATCGGATAAGACGGAGAAATAATACATGGCAATCGAAATTCTAATGCCCGCGCTTTCCCCGACGATGGAAGAAGGCACATTGGCAAAATGGCTGGTGAAAGAGGGGGATGTGATCGAATCCGGCATGGTGATTGCCGAAATCGAGACCGACAAGGCAACGATGGAATTCGAGGCCGTTGATGAAGGGATCATGGGAAAGATCCTGATCCCCGAAGGTACCGAAGGCGTGGCTGTAAACACCGCCATCGCCGTTTTGCTGGACGAGGGCGAGGATGCTGACGCCATCCCCGAACCCGCCGCCGCTTCGGCCCCTACCCCAACACCCGAGTCCGCCCCCGCACAGGCCGCCGCCCCGGTAGAGATCACAACCCCGCAAGACCCCGGAATCCCCGATGGCACCGAAATGAAGCCAACCACCGTGCGCGAGGCCCTGCGTGATGCCATGGCCGAAGAAATGCGCCGCGACGAAATGGTTTACCTGCTGGGTGAAGAAGTCGCGCAATATCAGGGCGCCTATAAGGTGTCCCAAGGATTGCTGGACGAATTCGGTGACAAACGCGTGATCGACACACCCATCACCGAACACGGGTTTACCGGCATCGCCGTTGGCTCGTCCTTCGGTGGGCTAAAGCCAATTGTCGAATTCATGACCTTCAATTTCGCGGTGCAGGCGCTGGACCAGATCATCAATTCCGCCGCCAAGACGCTTTACATGTCCGGCGGCCAGATGGGCGCGTCAATCGTATTCCGTGGTGCCAACGGTGCTGCCTCTCGCGTTGGCGCACAACACAGTCAGGATTACGCCGCATGGTATGCGCAAATTCCGGGGCTGAAGGTGGTGATGCCCTATTCTGCGGCCGATGCCAAAGGCCTGCTGAAAACCGCGATCCGCGATCCAAATCCGGTAATTTTTCTGGAAAACGAAATTCTTTATGGCCAGACTTTCGATGTGCCCGTGATGGATGATTTCACAGTGCCCTTCGGCGTTGCTAAAATCTGGCGTGAAGGCACGGATGTGACCATTGTCAGTTTCGGCATCGGCATGAAATACGCACTGGAAGCGGCAGACCGTCTGGCCGAAGAAGGCATTTCAGCCGAGGTAATCGACCTGCGCACCCTGCGCCCGATGGACACTGCAACAGTGATAAAATCTGTCATGAAAACAAACCGTTGCGTTACGGTCGAAGAGGGCTGGCCGGTGGGATCCATCGGTGGCCACATCTCGTCCGTATTGATGCAGGAAGCGTTCGATTATCTGGATGCCCCGGTGATCAACTGCACCGGCAAGGACGTCCCGATGCCCTATGCCGCCAACCTTGAAAAACTGGCGCTGGTGACAACCGACGAGGTTGTCCAAGCCGTCCACCAAGTCACCTATCGTTAAGGGAGCCGCACAATGCCGACAGAAATCTTGATGCCCGCACTCTCCCCCACGATGGAGGAAGGCACGCTTGCAAAATGGCTGGTAAAAGAGGGCGACACGGTTCAATCCGGCGACCTGATTGCCGAAATCGAAACCGACAAGGCCACGATGGAATTCGAGGCCGTGGACGAAGGGATCATCGGTAAACTGCTGGTGCCTGAGGGCACAGAAGGGGTCAAGGTCAACACCCCGATTGCCGTGCTGCTGGAGGATGGCGAAACAGCGGATGATATCGGCACCGCCGCCGCCGCAAAACCCACCGCGCCTCCTGCCGCCACACCGGAGCCTGCAACAATAAAAGCCGAAAAACCGGCACCCGCGACCCCTGCCCCGAAAGCTGACGGCAAACGCATCTTTGCCTCACCTCTGGCCCGCCGAATTGCCACTGACAAAGGTGTCGACCTGACCCAGATCACCGGCTCCGGCCCACACGGACGCATCGTCAAAGCCGATGTTCTGGGACAACCCGCCACGCCTGTGGCTGCGGCACCCGCACCGGCATCCGCCGCGATGCCCACCGGCCCTGCCACCGATGTCCTGACCAAAATCTATGCCGATCGGGAATACGAAGAAATTGCTCTGAACGGCATGCGCAAAACCATCGCCGCCCGCCTGACCGAGGCCAAACAGTCGATCCCGCATTTCTACCTGCGCCGCGATATCCGCATCGACGCATTGCTTCAGGGCCGCGCCCTGATCAACAAGCAACTGGAAGCCAAGGGGCTGAAAGTCTCGGTTAACGATTTCATCATCAAAGCCTGCGCGATGGCCCTGCAATCGGTGCCAAAAGCCAACGCGATCTGGGCCAATGACCGGCTGTTCCAGCTGAAACCCTCGGACGTGGCCGTGGCCGTGGCCGTGGACGACGGGCTGTTCACGCCAGTGATCAAGGACGCCGAAACCAAAACCCTGTCCCAACTATCGGTCGAAATGAAGGATCTGGCCATCCGTGCCCGCGAAGGCAAACTGGCCCCAAGCGAATACCTTGGCGGCAGCTTTGCGATTTCCAATCTGGGCATGTTCGGGATTGATAATTTCGACGCCGTGATCAACCCGCCGCATGGGGCCATTCTGGCCGTCGGGGCAGGCGTGAAAAAGCCTGTGGTCGGCAAGGATGGCGAATTGTCCGTGGCCACGGTGATGTCGGTCACATTGTCTGTTGATCACCGCGTGATTGACGGGGCACTGGGGGCACTTCTGCTGAATGCCATCGTCGACAATCTGGAAAATCCGGTCTCGATGCTGGCCTAAAACAATCCCAAAACGGCGCAAAACAATAACCTTATTCGCGCCGTTTTAATATTTAATATCAGTCAGTTCCACCCAAAAGCTGATCCATCGTCACCGACGGCTGATCACAACCGGAATCGCCAATAATCTTGGCAGGAACCCCCGCCACCGTCTTGCGTGCTGGCACATCATGCAGCACCACAGAACCGGCAGCAATGCGCGAACAATTCCCCACTTCGATATTGCCCAGCACCTTGGCGCCAGCCCCGATCAGCACCCCGTTGCCGATCTTGGGGTGCCGATTGCCATCTTCTTTGCCGGTGCCGCCTAATGTCACCGAATGCAACATCGACACGTTGTTTCCCACGATGGCCGTTTCGCCAATCACAATCGAATGGGCATGGTCGATCATCAGCCCCTGCCCGATCCGGGCAGCCGGGTGAATATCAATCCCGAACATTTCCGACACCCGCATCTGAAAGAAAAACGCCATGTCGTGCCGCCCGTTCTGCCACAGCCAGTGACCTATGCGATAGGCCTGCACCGCCTGAAACCCCTTGAAGAACAACAGCGGTTGCAACAACCGGTGGCACGCCGGATCGCGTTCCCGGATCGCCACCAGATCGGCCCGCGCCGCCTGCCCCAGTTCGGGGTCTTCGGCATAGGCTTCATCCGAAATCTCGCGTAAAATCTGCTCTGACATCTCGCCCGAGGCCAGTTTCAGCGACACCCGATAGGCCAGTGCGCGCTCCAATGTCGGGTGGTGCAGCACCGACGAATGCGCCAGCCCCCCCAGCAATGGCTCGTCGGCGACAACGCCGGTTGCCTCTTTGCAAATCTGTTCCCAGACCGGATCCACCTCGGCCAGTTTTGTGCGCGCGTTTGTCATCATTGTTTCCTTGCTGCCTGTGCTGCACTATAGCAGATAGGCCGCGCAGGCAAAATTGAAAACCCTGATCACAGGTATTTGCATCATGAATGACACCGATCTGGCGCATTTCCGCACCCTTCTTCTGGCGCTTCAGGGCGAGCTGACAGATCAGGGCGACAGCACCAAAGACGCCCGCAAAACCGTGGTGCTGGACCAGCAATC
>CAZIDQ010000079.1:0-1550 GCA_964538015.1 uncultured Marinosulfonomonas sp. | reverse complement strand
CAGAAACGGCTCTGCCGCCCTGCCTTGCCGCATCGCTACGGCCATCAGGCTGCCGCTGCCCCACGCGGGGTGCCCCTTGCCCAGCCGCTTGCGATACAGGTCCGCAGCTGCCGCCTGTTCCAGCATGTCGCGCATCACAGCGGACCGTTCCGAAACCGGCAACCGCAGCAGCACCAGCGCTGCGGCCACCATATCGCCATGCAGAACCGGCCGCATCATTCAGGCCGAAACCACAAGCGTTTCAAACGGCCCCGACCCGAAACTGGTCGACACCTGCGCCACCGCAATATTGAACGGCGCGCTCACCCCGTCCGCCGCTTGGTTTACCGCCGAATAGGTCCACTCCGGTGCCGCCAGAAAAACCTCGCGCAGCACCGTGGTTCCATCCATCACCCGCAGCAGATACCGCTCGACCGTTTCGCCTAAAGGCACCTCGACACCTTCCCAACTGTCGCCGTCCACCCGCGTGCGCCGGATCCAGCTGACGGCAATATCGCTGCCAACAACACCAACCGCCTGCAAATGGCACGGCACATAGGGCCGCAATCCGATCCCCTGAAACGCCGCCTGCAAATGCAGATAGGACGGATCATCATAATTGCGCGCCGCCGGACCGATCCGGTAATGCCGCGACAATCCCCGCTCGCTCAATGCCAGATCAATCTGCTCCGGCACCCCGTTCAGCAACACGAATTGACTACCCACGGGCCATTCTGCCGGCATGATCCCGTCCGACCCCGCCTGCCCCCGCAACCGCAGCGACAGATCATAAGTGTCTTCGGCCACCAGCACGGCCTCGGCAAACTGGAACACCTCCCAATTGTCACCGGACCCATCGCCGATGGCTGCCAGATTGGCCCCGTTCAGCACATCCCCCCAAGGGGCCGAGGCCAGATCGCCACCGAATACCTTCACCCGCAAAGGCGCACCGTGATCCTTCAGCCCGCTTTGCGCCGCAGGCAGCACCGTTTCGGTCACACCAACCACGCTTGACGCCTCGACCAACCGGTTCAGACCATAGCCCGCATCCGTGGACGAACTGTAAACCGCCACCGATCCCGGCCAAGGCGTAGCTGTCACCGCCAAATGCGGCGCATACGGCACCTCGTCCCCGCGCAGCAACGGCAGGTCCATAAACAGCGGATAAACCGGCACCGCGGGGGTGAACGGGCGCAGGTTCGGCACCTCGTCCGTCCCTTCCGAGGGGCGGTAAACGCCCCCTTCTACCCGTGTCGCCTCGATCATCTGCGCACCGGCCTGCTCCACATTGTCCAGCCGGTACAGCGCCTCGCCATCGCCATCCGGCAGGCGCACCACATCGCCCGCGCCCAGCGCCAGTTCCGACATCGGCAGGGCAAAGCGCGCGCCGTCCCGCGCCACCCGCGATTCCGCCAACCAGCGTTCCACCACGGCCCGCCCCTCGGCACCCGTAAGAGCCAGTGGCAATTCCGATTGAGACACGCTGAACGTGGCCTCGTCCGGGAACACCGCTTCAACCGCCCGCACCTCGTAATCGCCTGTGGCTTCGACAAAATTCAGCCGGATGCGCC
>CAZIDQ010000078.1:0-11441 GCA_964538015.1 uncultured Marinosulfonomonas sp. | reverse complement strand
ATTACACCGTTCTGGGCAAGGTGCTGTATGGGGATGCCGCCGAGATCATTTCCGACCCCGACGCCGACTGGGTGAAAATCCGCATCGAAGGCGACGGTGTCGAAGGCTTTATCATGAAGCGGTTTATGACGAATGTTGACCCGCTGGGCTAACCCTAACCCCCTCTTCTTGCTATGATACGGTTCGCATAAAGCGCATAAATCCAAGCTGCGTTGCCACACACGCTGTTTGATTTACCTTGCCCGATTAAACCACTAAACTGGTTTAGTAGAACAGCGGGATGCGAGGTTAGAACCTATTTTCTAAGAAACACCAATAGCCAGCTGGTTCATTGACACCCCTGTGGTTGCGCCGAAAATCCAGGCGCAATTTTGGACAGGTGGCGATAGGGCAATCCCTTGTCCCCTGTGGCTCCGACGGGCGCAATCTCCATCCAGTACTTGGTTTTGGTGAAATACATCTGCTCGGCAATCCAGCCCAGCCGGTTCACCGTCAGCCCCTTGCCATCCGGTGCCTTGCACATTTCCAGCAGTGCCATCGCCCCCACGCGCGAGGGCATTTCGGTTTGCATCGCAATGAAGTTCCCCGTGGAATAGATCACCGGCACCACCTGCCCGCGCCCTGTGTTCAACAGGCGAAACGGCTGCACCGCGTGGGGGTGGGTGCCCACGATTGCCGTGGCCCCCGCCGCTGCCAGATCACGGGCCAAAGCCACCTGCTGTGCGTCGGGGGTCGAGGAATATTCCTGCCCCCAGTGTGGCAACACAATCACCGCCGCAACAGATGGATCGGCCGCCTCTTGGCGCACCAGCGACAGCAATTCGCTGCGGTTGCCATAGCACAGTAAAACCTGACGTTTCGGGTCGGGGTTGCCGTTGGTCGAGAAACTGCAACCGATAAAGGAAACCGTGCCCAGCGCCGTGCCTCGCCGCGTTACAAACCTGCGCGCGGCCCCCGAACGAATTGTCCCTATTGCATCAAGCCCCGCCTTGGACATTTCCCGCAATGTCATATCCGCGCCCAATGATCCGCGATCCATCGCGTGGTTGTTCGCCGTGGTCATCAGGTCAAACCCCGAGGCTTTCAGTTCTTTCAATATCTGCGGGTGATAGTTAAACATCGGAAAGCCGGTATAGACGCCGGTACCATAAACCGGCCCCGGATCACCCACCTGTCGGCCTGATTGGTTCACCCCCGGCGCAACGGGACCTTCCATATTGCCGATGGTCAGATCCCCCCACGCCAGATAGGGATCGGCCTGTGCCCACATTTTGCGAAACCCGTATTTATAGCCGGTTTGCTGGATCGGCCAATGCAGCAAAACATCACCAACTATGGTCAACCTGACCCGTTCAAAATCCACACATGGGTTAACCGGCGGGGCCTGAAACGCCGGTTTGGGCACACATTGCCCGCCGGTCTGCACCTGCTGTTCCGGCACACAGCCCGCCAATAACGTCAGGGCCAGCAGACCCCATCCCAATGCACGTTTCATTACCGCTCCTTGCCTGTTGTTGCGGGTATCTTAGGGCAAAGACGGAAAGGAATAAACTTGCATCCTTCCCCAAGCCGTGAAAACTGCGCCGAATGAAACTCGGAATCTTCACCCTCGTTCTGGCCTATATGCTGAGCCAGTTTTACCGCGCTTTTCTGGCGGTGCTGACCCCTGCGCTAAAGGCGGATATCGGGGCGTTGCCGGATGATCTGTCACTGGCCTCGGGGATGTGGTTTTTGGCCTTTGCGATGATGCAATTGCCGGTCGGTTGGGCGCTGGACAAGATCGGGCCAAAGCGCACCGCATCGGTCCTGCTGGCATTCGGCGGAGCGGGCGGCGCGCTGGTGTTCGGTATGGCGCAATCGCCGCTGCATATCATTATCGCGATGGTGTTGATGGGGATCGGCTGCGCACCAGTGCTGATGGCGTCCTATTACATCTTTGCGCGCAGTTTTTCGCCGGTGGTGTTTGCCACACTGGCAGGGGCGATCATCGGGTTTGGCTCGTTGGGTAACATCGCCAGTTCCATGCCGATGACATGGGCCAGCGAGGTCTTTGGCTGGCGCGAGACATTGTTTGCGCTGGCGGCCATCACGCTGGCCGTCGCCTTGGCAATTTTTCTGTTTGTCAAAGATCCCGAAACGCCGGTGCATGAACAAGGTGCCAAAGGCTCGGTATTTAGCCTGCTGAAAATGCCCGCGCTGTGGCTGATTTTCCCGATGATGACGGTGAATTACGCCGCTGCCGCCGGCATTCGCGGCCTGTGGATCGGCCCCTACCTTAGCGATGTGTTTGCCGCCGATGCGGCGATGATCGGCAAGGCAACGCTGGCAATGGGGCTGGCGATGGCGCTGGGCAATTTCGTTTACGGCCCGCTGGACCGTCTGTTTTCAACCCGCAAATGGATCGTGTTCTGGGGCAATCTGGCGGGTGCGCTTTCGTTATTGTCGCTGTATTTTCTACCCGCCAGCAGCCTGTGGTTTTCCATTGCGATGATGGCCGCCGTGGGTCTGTTTGCCTCAAGCTTTGCGGTGATCATCGCCCACGCGCGGGCCTTTATCCCGCCGCATCTGACGGGGCGGGGGGTGACGTTGCTGAACCTGTTTGGCATCGGTGGCGCAGGCCTCATGCAATCGCTTAGCGGGCGGGTGCATGGCGCGGCTTTGGTCGGCGCAACGGACCCTGCACAGCCCTATCAGGCGCTATTTCTGTTCTTTGGCGGGGCGGTGTTGGTGGGTGTGTTGATCTATGGTTTCAGTCAGGACCGGACCGATTAGGGCGCAGGCCAGTTGCTAGCATAGCCGCGAACCCGATCACCAACAGCCAACCGAACCAGTCACCAAAGCGCTGATAGATCGTGTCGGCCTGCACCACGAAGGTTTCCCCGACAACCACGCTGCGCTCGTTAATCGGAGCCTCGGCCGTGATGCGCCCGTAAGGGTCGATCACCATGGATGCACCGCTGACCGTGCCAAGGCCGAACGCCAGCCGGTTCTCCACCGCGCGAAACACCGCATTGGCAGAATGGAACGGCGGAAAGGAAGTGGTGCCGTAGAAATCATTGTCCATCGGCAGCAGGATAATCTGCGCCCCGCTACGCGCCAGCTCGCGCATGATCCACAGGCGGTGCACATCCCAGCAAACGGCCACACCGACCTTGCCATAGGGCGAATCGTAAACGGGGTATGATTGCGGCCCTTTGGAAAACCCCGCCTTGACCTCGCCCGGAACGATATTGATCTTGGCGCGGCGGATCGCCTCTTGCCCATCAGAGCCAATCAACACGGCGGTATCATGCAGGCCGGTGGGGGCATTCCAAGTGGTGTCGGCGGTGATGTAGCTGCCGGTTTCAGCTGCCAGCGCCTTTAGCTGGTCCATCATCGCCACATTGTCGATATCGGCAAATTCGTTTTCCGGCCAGACTACAAAAGCGGGGGATTGATCGGCCACGGATCGGGTCAGCGCCGCGTCCACATCAAAGATGCGTTGCGAAAGTTCGGGGGAATCCACCAGTATCCCCGCGTCCTCGCTCATCGCCTGAATTGCGGGGTCTTGCCCGATCATATCAGTGATAACGGCCACCTTGAAGGTATCCTGTGGTGCGGGGATGGTGGCGTAACCGGCGATGATGATGGCAAGCGGTGCGATCACCGCCAACAGCGCCGCGCGGGTCGAGGCAAACCCCTTGCGTCCCGACATGTTGATCAGCAAAGCCGCCAGCCCAAGGTTCACCAGCAGGATCATCACGCTTAGCCCGGGGAATCCCGTAACCGACAGCACCTGCAACGCGGGCGGGAAGCGCCATTGGCTGGCGGGCAACATCACGAACCACCAGTCCTGCACCACCGGCGCGATGTATTTCAGGAACTCTATCGCCGCCCATGTTACCGGCAGTGCCAGCATGGCCAATGGCGCCGGCACACGATGGGTCAGCCACAGGCCCAACCGCAGGATCGAGGCATAGAACATCCCGACCCCGACAATCAGCACATAGCCCCAGATTGGCGACACCACATCGGGATACCAGCGATGCACGATGGCAGAGAACAACACGCCGAAAATCACCGATACCGGATAGACGCGCCGTGCATCCACCGTGAACAACGCAAACAACAGCGGCACCAACGCAACCCAGCCGATTAGCGGCACATCAAAGCCCGGCATCGCCACGGCCATCATTACCGCCGAAAGCGCGGCCAACCCTGCCGCCACACCAAAAGATGTATGTCTGTTTTTCACCATCAATCCTTGCCAGATGTTCACAGCTTTAACATCGCCAACCCCTTAAACAACAGCCTGTTTTCACCTTTGCTCTGGCCAAAACCGCCACATCGCGCTATTTGCTGCGGTTCGAGTGCGAAACCGGAGACATCCACGTGAAAACCGACCTTTTGACAAGCCTGCGCCATGACTGGCTGGGCAACATCCGTAACGACCTTCTGGCGGGCCTTGTGGTGGCGCTGGCCCTGATCCCCGAGGCGATTGCCTTTTCGATCATCGCGGGCGTCGATCCCAAGGTGGGCCTGTATGCCTCGTTCTCGATTGCCGTAATCACCGCGATTGTCGGCGGGCGTCCGGGGATGATCTCGGCGGCGACGGCGGCGACGGCGGTGCTGATGGGCACGCTGGTCAGAGAGTACGGGCTGGAATACCTGCTGGCGGCGACCGTGTTGGCGGGGCTGTTGCAAATCGCGGCGGGGATGCTGAAGCTGGGCAAAGTGATGCGGTTCGTGTCCCGTTCAGTCATCACCGGTTTTGTGAACGCGCTGGCGATCCTGATTTTCATGGCGCAATTGCCGGAGCTGACAGGGGTGACCTATCTGACCTATGTGATGGTCGCAGGCGGGTTGGCCATAATTTACCTGTTCCCCTATATCACCACCGCCATCCCTTCGCCGCTGGTGACCATCGTGGTGCTGACGGGTCTGACGATCTATTTCGGCTTGGACGTGCGGGCGGTGCAGGACATGGGCAAGCTGCCCGACACCCTGCCAGTATTTTTGTTGCCAGATATTCCGCTGAACTTTGAAACCCTGAAAATCATCTTTCCGGTTTCCGCCGGTGTGGCCGCTGTGGGCCTGCTGGAGAGCCTGATGACAGCGACCATCGTTGATGACCTGACCGACACCGACAGTGACAAAAACCGCGAATGTGTGGGGCAAGGGATTGCCAATACCTTTACCGGTTTCATCGGCGGAATGGCCGGTTGTGCGATGATCGGGCAGTCTATGATCAACGTTAAATCCGGCGGGCGCGGGCGGCTTTCGACCTTCGCCGCTGGCGTGTTCCTGCTGTTCCTGATTGTGGTGCTGGGCGATTGGGTGAAACAGATCCCGATGCCTGCATTGGTCGCAATTATGATCATGGTGTCGATCGGCACGTTCAGCTGGTCCTCGATCAAGGATATCCGCGAACATCCGGGCAGTTCCTCGATTGTGATGCTGGCGACCGTGGTGGTCACGGTGCTGACGCATAACCTTGCCTATGGTGTGCTGACCGGCGTGCTGTTGTCGGGGATATTCTTTGCCGGAAAAATCGCGCAAATCTTCCGCGTCACTTCGGAATTGACGGCGGATGGGCGACACCGGACTTATACGGTTGAGGGACAGTTGTTCTTTGCCTCGGCCCCCGATTTCACCGCCGCGTTTGATTTTCACGAGGTGCTGGAACGCGTGGTGATCGATGTCACCCACGCACATATCTGGGATATTTCTTCGGTGCAGGCGCTGGACATGGTGGTGGTCAAATTCCGCCGCGAAGGCGCCGAAGTGGAAATCATCGGCATGAACGAAGCCACCGAAACCATCGTGGACAGGTTGGCGATCCATGATAAGCCTGATGCAATTGAACGTCTGATGGGGCACTAGAACATGTCAAAGATTATCGCACTGGTGGACGGGTCCGCCTATTCCGAAAGTGTCTGCGACCACGCGGCGTGGATTGCCACGCGCAAAGGGTCCAGCGTTGAAGTGATCCATGTTCTGAAACACCCCGAAGCCAAGCAAACCAACCTGTCGGGCAACATCGGTCTGGGCGCACGTAGCAAGCTGATGGAAGAACTGGCCGATCTGGATGCGCAAAACGCCAAACTGGCGCAAAAACGCGGACGCGCCATTCTGGAAGACGCCGAAGCGCGGTTACGGGCTGACGGGGTGACGGATGTCACCACACGTCTGCGGCAGGGCGATCTGGTCGAGGAATTGCTGGCTGCCGAAGCGGACGCCGATCTGGTGATCATTGGCAAGCGTGGCGAGGCGGCGGATTTCGCCAAACTACATCTGGGCAGCAATCTGGAACGTGTCGTGCGGTCGTGCAAAAAGCCGGTTCTGGTGGCCTCGCGTGCGTTTGAAAAACCACAGCGGTTTATGATTGCTTTTGACGGTGGGGCATCGTCGCTAAAGGCGATCAACCATATCGAGCAGAGCAAGGTTTTTGCCGGTCTGAATTGCAAACTGCTGACCGTGGGCGCTGAAAAACCCGAGGTCAAACGCGCCCTTGAGGGGGCGGCCGCACTGTTGCGCGATGCGGGGTATCAGGTGGAAACCGAGATATTGCAGGGGCAGGCAGAAAAGGTGATCTGCGAGACTTCGCAAAAGGATGATGCCGATATTTTGGTGATGGGCGCTTATGGTCATTCCCGTATTCGCAGCCTGATCATCGGGTCCACCACCACGGCGATGGTGCAAAGCTGCCATGTGCCGGTTTTGCTGTTCCGGTAGGGCTTAATCACTAGGTAAACGCTGCCCCGCATTTGATGCGGGGCCTCATTCGTAAATAACGGGAAGGTCCCGGATCAAGTCCGGGACAACGCGCTGTTACGCCGCCGGTTTGCGGCGACGGTTACGACGACGTTTGGGTTTGTTGCCTTGGGGCGCGCCTGCAGGGTTGCCGCCGCCTTGGGGTTTGCCCCCACCGCGACGTTGACCACCACCGCCGCCACCACGACGTCCACCACCACCGCCACGCGGCGCCGGTTTTTCCTCTTGCGGGCGGATGCCGCCGGCGACGGGAATTTCAATCTTCATCAGTTTTTCGATCTGCCGCAGATAACCGATTTCGGTGGCGGAAACGAAGGCAATTGCCTCGCCGCCTTTACCGGCGCGGGCGGTCCGACCGATGCGGTGGATATAGTTTTCCGGCACCTCGGGCAGGTCGTAGTTGTAAACGTGGCTAACGTCCGGAATGTCGATACCACGGGCGGCAACATCGGTGGCCACCAGCACGCGGGCCTCGCCGGATTTGAACGCCTTGATGGCGCGTTCACGCTGGCCTTGGGATTTGTTGCCGTGGATTGACACGGCGGAATAACCAGCCGTTTCCAGCGTGCGTTTCAGTTTTTCCGCGCCGTGTTTGGTGCGCGAGAACACCAGCGACAGACCATCGGGGGATTTGTTCAGGTATTCCTTCAGCAATTCCGTCTTGTTGGACTGCGCGGTGAAATATAGCGACTGGGTGATTTTGTCGGCGGCCTTACCCGGGGTCGAGACCTGAACCTTTTTGGGGTCTTTCAGATAGGCCCCTGCAAGCTCTGCCATCAGTTTGGGCATGGTGGCCGAAAACAGCATGGTCTGGCGCGGGGTGCCCAGCAGGGGCGCGATTTTGCGCAGGGCGTGGATGAAACCCATGTCCAGCATCTGGTCGGCCTCGTCCAGCACCAGAAAGCGGGCTTTATCAAGGAAGATGGCGCGACGATCCAGCAAATCGATAAGGCGGCCCGGCGTGGCGACAAGGATGTCGGTGCCTTTGGACAGGTTCTGAATCTGGCGGTTGATCGAAACGCCGCCCACCACAAGGTTCACCTTCAGATGGGTTTTGCGCACATAGGCACGCAGGTTTTCGGCAATCTGGTTGACCAGTTCGCGGGTGGGCGCAAGGATCAGCGCCTTGGTGTTTTTTGGCGGGGCTTTATAGCCGTCGCTCATCAGGTTTTCGATCAGCGGCAGGCCGAAGGCTGCGGTTTTGCCGGTGCCGGTCTGGGCAAGGCCCATGATGTCATGGCCGGCCAATGCCAGCGGGATTGCCTTTTCCTGAATAGGCGATGGGGTTTTATAGCCGGCTTCGTCGACGGCTTTCAGGATGTTGGGCGACAGGCCCAGATCTGCAAATGTGGTCAAGGATTGACCCTTTCATATATGTATTCGGCGGCACAAAACGGGCCTGCCGATGGAATCAGCAATAGGGCCCGTATGCGGGCCAGCGTCTGAGGTTGCGACCAGTGTGGTCGTCAGAACCCCGCGTGAATGGGAACTTGGTGAAAGGCTATCGCGCCTTGGGGCGTCCCGACTGCCAATAAAGGCGGGCTGCTCACGCGGCGACCGCTCGGGATGAGTGGCATATCGGGGTTGTGAGGGGGAATGTCAACAGGCGAGTGTCACAGCCAAGGAACGCGCCGCTGCTGTGCTCGCCGCGCCATAGGTTGTGAACTGCCTCTTCCCCCCGCCGCCCGCTTGCGGTATCAGCGCAGCGTTACAATGAGATTCCCATATAGGAGACCCGTCATGGGCTATAAAATCGCCGTCGTTGGGGCCACCGGTAACGTGGGCCGCGAAATGCTGAATATTCTGGATGAACGCCAGTTCCCCGTGGACAAACTTGCCGTGCTTGCCTCGCGCCGCTCGCTGGGAACCGAAGTCAGCTTTGGTGATAAAACGCTCAAGACGCTGGATCTGGATACGTTCGATTTTTCCGGCTGGGATATTGCGCTCTTTGCTGTTGGCTCGGACGCCACCAAGAAATACGCGCCCGTGGCCGCCAAGGCCGGTTGTCTGGTGATCGATAATTCGTCGCTGTACCGCTATGATCCCGAAATTCCGCTGATCGTGCCCGAGGTAAACGCCGATGCGATCGAGGGTTACAAGAACAAGATGATCATCGCCAACCCCAACTGTTCGACCGCGCAGATGGTTGTGGCGCTGAAACCGCTGCACGACCGCGCGACAATCAAACGGGTGGTGGTTTCGACCTATCAATCCGTATCGGGTGCCGGCAAGGAAGCCATTGACGAGCTGTGGGACCAGACCAAATCGATCTACAACCCTGTCGACAACAAGCCGCCCAGAAAATTCACCAAACAGATCGCGTTCAACGTGATCCCACATATTGATGTGTTTTTGGACGATGGATCGACCAAGGAAGAATGGAAAATGGTCGCCGAGACCAAAAAGATCGTGGACAAGGCCATCAAGGTCACCGCGACCTGCGTTCGCGTGCCGGTTTTCGTTGGCCACGCTGAATCCGTCAACATCGAGTTCGAGGACCACCTGGACGAGGACGAAGCCCGCGACATCCTGCGCGAATCCCCCGGTATCATGGTGATCGATAAACGCGAGGATGGTGGGTACGTTACCCCTATCGAATGTGTAGGCGATTACGCCACCTTCATTTCGCGCATCCGTCAGGACAGCACGATTGATAACGGGATTAACCTGTGGTGCGTGTCGGACAACCTGCGCAAGGGTGCGGCGCTGAACGCGGTGCAGATTGCCGAGGTCTATGTGAACCGGATTCTAAGCAAACGCTGATTTTCGGGTATTGCGGTATTAATGTTGGGGCTTGGCGGATAATCTCTGCCAAGCCCTTTTTGATGACCAACGTCCTTGGATATTTTCCCAAGGATACTAAGGTGGGATACGTCAAAGAATTAGAACCGACTTTTTAAACCTAACAAACAGGTGCTTTCATGCGTAATCTTCTTCTGGGTCTTTCTGCCTCGTTCATCGCGCTGCCCGCGTGGGCTGACGATTTTACCACGCCGCTAAATGTCACGGCCGCCACCATCTATTCCCAAGGGGCCAACGTGACCTATCGTGCTGCTGTTGACCTGCCCGCTGGCCATCACCGTGTGTTGCTGCCCTATGATCTGTCTGGCTATAATTTCACCCCGCCGCAGCTAAAGGTCAGTGACGGTGTGACCATTGGGGCAATCAATTATCTGGACAATGTGACCTATGATCAGGACGCGCTGTTGTCGCCCGCCCAGGCCAAGGCCAAGGCGGCGATCAAAGCCGCAAAGGATGCCATCACCGCCAAGCAGACCCAAACCCGCACAGTGAACCTGCAACTGGCGGCGCTGGACACGCAGACGGGGTTTTTGAAATCTGTCAGCGGTGGCGAATTGGCCAATGCCGATCCGGCGCAGCTGCGTGC
Organism: uncultured Marinosulfonomonas sp.; assembly: GCA_964538015.1. Taxonomy (GTDB): domain Bacteria; phylum Pseudomonadota; class Alphaproteobacteria; order Rhodobacterales; family Rhodobacteraceae; genus Profundibacter. Next base: position 1,300 of record CAZIDQ010000078.1, on the reverse strand, counting down.
ATTGGCGCAGATGCTGCGGGACGAGGCCGAAGCGGCGATTGCGCGGCGGCTGGAACTGGAACAGCAATCGCGCGACCTGAACAAGGAACTGCGCGATCTGAACGATGATTTGGCCGAGGCCGAGCGCCTGTTCACCCGCCTGTCCCCACCCGCCGGTCAGGGCGGTATGATGGCCGTTTCGGTCGAGGTGACCACACCAATCAGTGCCAGTTTCGAAGTGGCAAGAATTGTCGATAACGCGCGTTGGAGCGTCGATTACGATTTCCGCCTGACCTATGGCGATGACCCGTCATTGACGGTTGAACGCAAGGTGGTGGTCGAGCAGGGCACGGGGCAGGCATGGGCCGATATTGATCTGGTTCTATCCACCGCCAACCCGTTTTCGCAATCCGCCCCCAGCAATGCGGGGCGCAATCTGGCCACGATCTATAAAGATGCACCGGTGGCCAAGCTAACCTCGACGGCACGCATGGCGGCAGGTGCGGATATGGTTTTGGCCGAACCTGTTATGGCCGAAGAAGCTGTCATCATGGCCTCGGCTCAATTCGACGGGTTAAGCCTGCGCTATGTCTATCCGCGCAAGGTGACGCTGGAGAATAACGAAACGGTGCAACTGGTGTTGGACAGTTTCGATCTGCCGGTCGAGACCACCCTGATGGCCATCCCGCGCAGGGATGAAACCGCATTCGTTATGGCAGCGATCACCAACGACACGGATGAACCCTTATTGCCCGGCATGGCCTCGTTTTATCGCGACGGGGCGTTTATCGGGCGTGACAGCTTTGGCCTGATTCCGGCGGGGGCCGAAACCGACCTGCCCTTTGGCGCGATGGAAGGGGTGCGTCTGACCTATATCGCCCTGCGGCAGGAAACCGGCGACAGCGGCATCATCACCACCAGCAACACCCGCGAAGATGTGGTGGAGTTTTCCGTCGAGAACCTGACCGGCAAACCGCAAGAGGTGCGCGCGCTATACGCATTGCCCTATTCCCAGCAAGAGGATCTGGTGGTCAGCACCCGCATCCGTCCGAATCCGTCGGAAACCGACGTGGACGATGTGCGCGGCGTGGCGGCATGGGATATGACAGTCGAACCCGGCGAAACCCAAAAGGTGCGCCTGACAACCTCGTTAAGCTGGCCAAAAGACTTTATATTGAACTGGGCGCAGTAGCGAAAGACAGATAGATCAGGGGGCGGTGCCGTTTTCCTCTTGACGGCACCGCCCCTGTCCCATAAATCCAGCCTCGGTCCGGCGGGGTAGCTCAGGTGGTTAGAGCAGCGGAATCATAATCCGCGTGTC